>CAXTUM010000134.1:0-6967 GCA_964247205.1 uncultured Beijerinckiaceae bacterium | reverse complement strand
CGAGGTATTCTGCTCTGATGTAGAAAATGGCCCGGAATACCCGAAAAGCCTCGAAGCTGATCGTTGTGTGTACGAGTGTTGTGCGTACAAGCAGCACATCAGGTTCAATTCGTGACAATTCAACGCTTTTCACGTGAATTTGTTCCCCTCATGATTCTTCCAGTCGCGGTCTGGGCCGAGATAAAGATGATATTTCATCAGAAAGCGGCAGGGATCGCCAGCTAGACCGCCCCTCCATGGACTTGAATAATTGCCTGATCAATTGGGAACAAAACAGCAGGCGGGGCGTTCTGCATGTGTCGAGCGCCGCACTGCAAACAATGCAGCTTCTACGAGCCGACACCGAAATCTGCCGCAAAGGGGATGGTGAGCACCATGAGCAAGGCACAGAAACGCGGCAATCGCGAAGCCAAGAAACCCAAGGCGGTCAAGAAAGTTGAACAGCCAGCAGTATCATCCCCGATCAAGACGGCGGTCCCGTTGTCTGACCAGCCAAAAAAGAAGCGTTGAGTCCAAGACAATGGTGATCCGCAGGACCGAAACAACCGTCACATTCCGATACCCGTTCACGATGCCCTCGGTCGAGGGGCGCCAGTCGGCGGGCACATACAGGATTGTGACGGAAGACGATGAAGTTGCTGTGCTTCCATTCGCGATCACCAGGAGGGTTGCAACGCACCTTCACACGCCGGCCCTTTCCCTGAAGACCGCTGTCCGCAACGTTTTCACCATCACCGCCACTGAGCTTTCAATCGCGATTGAAGAGGATCGCCAACGCGCCTCCGTCTCTGTGGTGCACGACCCGGAGACCAGGCCTTGAACCAGCTCAGGCGCATCGCATTCATTGGAAATTCGCTCCCGCGGCGATGCGGGATTGCGACGTTTACAACAGATCTGCAAACCGCCGTGAAGGAATCAAACCCGGATGTCCTGACGGGAATCGTCGCGATGAATGACTGCGGGTCACACTACACCTACCCTTCATCTGTCCTCCTCACGGTGAATGACATGACGGTAACCGATTACTCTGAAGCAGCCGCTTTTCTGAATTCCCAGCGGTTTGATGTCGTGTCGCTTCAGCATGAGTTCGGTATTTTCGGTGGAGAGGCAGGCGAGCATATCCTTGCGCTTCTGTCCAACCTGAAGATGCCGGTCGTCACGACGTTTCACACGGTTCTGGCGCGTCCGAAAGCGGCTCAGCGCGCTGTCATGAACCGGATCATCAGTCTGTCTTCGAAGGTCGTGGCGATGGCCGAGAAGGGACGGGAACTGCTGTTAGCGGTCTATGGCGTGCCGCTGGAAAAAATCGAGGTCATTCCGCATGGAATTCCTGACGCCGCCTTTGTTGAGCCGGATGCGACGAAAGCTGAACTGGGATTTGCCGGGCAGCCCGTCATCCTGACTTTCGGCCTTCTCTCCCCCAACAAGGGCATCGAGGTCATGATTGACGCAATGCCCCGGATCCTGGAAAGCAGCCCGGATGCTGTCTATGTCGTGCTCGGCGCGACACACCCCAATCTTGTCCGCGATCAAGGGGAAGAATACCGCGCCAGCCTGCAGGACCGGGCCCGTGAACTGGGGGTCGAGGAACATGTCGTCTTTCTCGATCAGTTCGTGGATCAGGCGACCCTGCTCAAGTTCATCACGATGTGCGATGTCTATGTTACGCCGTATCTGACGGAAGCACAGATGACATCGGGCACACTGGCCTACAGTTTCGGCCTTGGCAAAGCCGTGGTGTCAACGCCTTACTGGCACGCCCAGGAACTGCTGGCTGACGGCAGGGGCGTGCTTGTTCCATTCGGAGCGGTTGATGCCATCGGTCAGGAGGTGGCGGATCTCCTCACGGACGACGTGAGGCGCAATGCGATGCGCCAGCGCGCCTATGCCGGCAGCAGATCGATGACCTGGGCGATGACCGCCAGACGGT
Source organism: uncultured Beijerinckiaceae bacterium (assembly GCA_964247205.1). GTDB lineage: Bacteria > Pseudomonadota > Alphaproteobacteria > Rhizobiales > Beijerinckiaceae > JADCCX01. Next base: position 5,037 of record CAXTUM010000134.1, on the reverse strand, counting down.
ATCTCTCCGTGTTTCAGAGCGTCCGGCAAAAGCAGCATCTCAAGCTTGTCGCCAGCCGCGATCCAAAGGACAACTTCATGCCGAATGACAATCCGCCCGAGATCCAGACCGGGCATTTCCTGTCGATGTGCGACGACACGGGGCTGTTTCAGCACGCGATCCATGCAGTGCCGGATCGTTCCCACGGCTATTGCGTGGACGACAACGCACGCGCCCTTATCGTGGCCTGCATGCTCAATGCATCACCCGATGCAAGGCTTTCACAGGCCCTGACCTCGCGGTTCGCGTCCTTTATCCAGCACGCCTGGAACCCTGACAGAAACCGGTTCCGGAATTTCATGAGCTTTGATCGCCGCTGGCTTGAGGAGGGCGGCTCGGAAGACAGTCACGGGCGAACACTCTGGGCCCTGGGTGTTTGCGCGGCGCGCGATTCTGACCGCTCGCGGCGGGAATGGGCCGCAGTTCTGTTCGCAAGGGCTCTTCCGATCGTCGAGCGCTTCCGCTCGCCTCGAGCCTGGGCTTTTGCCTTGCTGGGACTGGGTGAAATCACTTCAGCTGGCGCGGCGCAGACTGACATGGTGCGGATGCAAAGGGTTCTCGCCAACAATCTTCAGATAATTTTCCTGGCTGTCGAAACAGCTGACTGGGCGTGGTTCGAGGAAGGGTTGTCCTATGACAATGCCCGCCTCAGTCAGGCCATGATAGTGACCGGCCTTACTCTCAAGGATGACCGGTGCATCGAGACGGGTCTGAGAAGTTTGCGCTGGCTAACAAAAATGCAGACCTCTTCAGCCGGGAATTTCCGGCCTGTGGGATCGGAGAGCTTTGGTGATCATCGACAGAAGCCAAAGCCGTTCGATCAGCAGCCTCTGGAAGCAGCAGCCACAATCTCGGCCTGCGCCGCTGCATTTCAGGCTGATGGTGAACCCCATTGGGATATCGAGGCGATGCGCGCCTTCAACTGGTTCATGGGGAAGAATGACCTGGGCCTGGCTCTGGTCGACGTGGCAAGCGGGAGCTGTTGCGACGGGCTCCATCCTGATCGAAGAAACGAGAACCGCGGCGGCGAGTCTGTGGTATCCTATCTTTTGGCGCTCTTCGAGATCCGGCAGATTGCATTGCGGGGGGAAACCAGACTCAAAGAGGTGCGGCTGCCAGTCTATAGCATCTAGATGCATGCAAAAAAGATCGTCGAGGGTCAGTGTCCCAAATCCAGTTCTTCAATCGTCAGGCGCTTTATCTGCGCCCTGACTCCGCACGCGTAGTGGTGCGGCCCTTCAAGCCGGCGACGGAACCGCGCGATCTCAACCCGACGGACAAGACCAGGGCTAACCATATCGTTGACCGTGTGCTAGCGCTTGATCCTGCAACAGCCGCAAGCATTCTGACCGAAGTCCTCGAAAATTTTCAGGGCAGGCACCGCAACCTTCTGCAAAGGTTTGAAATGCGCGCGGTGGAGATGGAAGAGGCCCTCGCCAGCCATATTCCCTTCTCAAAGTTGCAACGCCAGCTCATCGGATCCTATTTTCTTAACGAATACTCGTTCGAGTCGGCCGCACTTTTCAATCCCAGCATTGTGGCCCACCCTGATCAGACCGGCGCGCCGGAAGGCGGGTTACGTTTTATCGTGAGCTTGCGTGCAGTGGGCGAGGGGCATGTGTCATCCCTGACATTCCGGGCAGGTTCCATTGCCGCCGACGGCAATGTCAGCATTGATCCAACCGTGCGCCTGGCGTCCATCCCTATCCGGGAAGTCCGGACTGATGGCCCGCGCGGTGAAGATGTGGAGGTGAGTTTCGCACCCAATGAAGACATCAGCGAGCGCGTCATTTTCCCGATCACGGAATCGCAGTCTAACGGCATTGAGGACGCGCGCTTCGTGGAGTTCCATGAAGGCGATGCAAAGATATTCTATGCGACATACACTGCCTACAACGGGCGGGCGATCCGCTCCGAACTCATCGAAACGCATGACTTTGTCTCGTTCCGTATGACGCCGCTTGCAGGTTCCGCCGCGCGCAACAAGGGTATGGGGCTCTTTCCCCGCAAGATTGACGGGCGCTACGCCATGATCGCGAGACAGGACAACGAAAATCTATACCTGATCTATTCCGATGACCTCTACACGTGGGAAGGCGGAGAGCCGATCCTGAAACCCCTGTTTCCCTGGGAGTTTGTCCAGATCGGAAATTGCGGCGCACCGATCGAGCTGGATGAGGGCTGGCTGCTCTTGACCCACGGTGTCGGCGCCGTGCGCAAGTACTCGATCGGCGCTGTCCTGTTGGACAAGAATGATCCGTCGAAGGTGATCGGGCGCTCGCGGGAGCCTCTGGTGCACCCCGAGTCGTCAGAACGGGAAGGCTATGTTCCGAATGTTGTCTACACGTGCGGCGCCATTCGATTCAAGGACCGTATTGTCCTGCCCTATGCGATCTCCGATACATTCTCCAACTTCGCCACGATCAAGGTCGAAGCATTGTTGAGCATTCTGGAGAAGCCTTGAGTTCACGGCTTGGCTCTCAAGTCTCAATTCAGCCAGTTCATCACGCGCCATCCTGCTCCCGCCACGACAGCGGTCAGAACTGTTCCCCATGTCCAGTCCACGATCATGATGGAAACGGGAAAATCCTTCAGCGTCGCGTAATTCGTTGCGTCGTAGGTGCCATATGCAACCAGCCCGAGCGCTGCTCCATATCCGGCGGCTGTCCAGATCGTACCCGTTCCCAGATTGGGTACGATCGCGAAGAACGCAATGCCGATGGCATAAACCAGATAGAACAGAACTGCCGCAGCAATGCGGGGATCGGACAGCATGATGCTTCCCATCTGACTTTCATAGAACGGACGCATCGTCCGCAGCCAGAGAAAGTCCAGAGGGAACATCACAACCGCAGCGGCCAGTGCTGCAAAGACAATCTGCCTGATCATCGGCTGCAATTCTGCATGGTGTGCTCCAGGAATTCATACAAGGACCGGCGGCTGGAAACGCGAGGCAACCAGCCGTCGACCTGCGATTGCAGCTGAAGAAAACCCTCAGGCGTTGTCGATGATCTTCTTGACGGCGTCCTTGCCCTTGCCCACGGCCTGCTGGGCTTCACCCTTGCGCTCCTGGACAATACCCTCGGCCCGCATTCTGTCGTTGCCGACAGCCTTGCCGGCGGCCTGCTTGAGATTGCCAGCAGCCTCGTTGGCCATACCCTTGATCTTGTCGCTTGTGCTGCTCATGGGAGATTCCTTTGTTGATGGTCCGGTATTGGACCGCGTTAAGAAAACCTGCGGCGGGCCCAAAGGTTCCAGACGGTTTCTGCAAAAAATGAAAAGGCCCTCCGCGCGAAAGCGGAGGGCCCACACTGTTGGCTATCAGACGTGGTCTGATCAGACTTCGCGACGGATGATCCGGAGCGCAAAAAGCAGGATCACCGCGCCGATGGTTGCTCCGAGGATCGCGCCCGGAATTCCTCCGACGCTGCCCACGAAATAGCCTCCGAAAAGCCAGCCGCCGATGATGGATCCGAGAATGCCGATGGCAATGTTCCCGAGCAAGCCATAGCCGTAGCCTTTCACGATCACACCGGCCAGCCAGCCGGCAACACCACCAATTACCAGCCAGATCACGAGGGTCTCAGGCGCCATTTTTTTCTCCTTCTGAAATTTCATGATGGTCTGCGTCACAAACGGGGCGCGACCACACGGAGACAACATTGTTTGGCGGGATTTGTTCCATTAGCCACTCACAAAAGCGGCACATGCGCGGCGTAACGATGGCAGCAATCAATCAGATTGCGATCTAAGGAACAAACGATGCCCTGCAAAGCTTGTGCTTCTGAAAGAGGCGCTTTTGATGTCGACATCCCCATTCCGGTTTCTGAAGCATGCGGAGGCTGCCCCCCCTGCGCAGATCATCCCTGGCTCTGGGACAAGTCCGGAAGACCATGACACAGTCGTGCGCACCGTACTCATTTGCATCATGACAATCATGGTGACAGCCGCCCTTTCGGTGGCAAAAGTGATCCTGCTGCCCATCGTCGCGGGCGTCATTCTTGGCATTGTTCTGGGGCCGGCTGTGGACCGCCTGGTCAGGTGGGGCATGCCGCAAGGCGCCGCTGCTGCACTGCTCGTGGGTACGGGAACGATCACCCTCAGCGGCATCATCACCGCGTTTGCTGCGCCGTTTGCACTCTGGAGCGATCAGCTGCCGCGCATGATTGCCGTACTCAGGGAAAAACTCTCCTGGATTGCAAGCTATGCGCAGCGGCTTGAGGGCATGGCGGGGGAACTGCGGCCAGGTGCAGCAACCAAGGTCACAGTGGCGGATGGAAATCCGATCGTTGATCTTGCCGTCGGCTCCTCCTCGGTGGCGGGAGGCTTGTTGATCTTCGTGGCAACCGTGTATTTTTATCTTGCGACACACCGTCATATCAAGGCTCAGGCACTGAGGCTGTGCATGGGCCGCAATGCCAGACAATCCGCTGGTGCGTTCTTCGAGCAGATCGAAATCAAGGTTGCGTCCTATTTCGGCGTCGTTACCCTCATAAACGCGGGCCTCGGCATGCTGACGGCCCTCGTCGCGCTCATCGCGGACCTGCCGTTTCCACTGCTGTGGGGGGCGGCGGCTTTTGTCCTCAATTTCGTCCTGTTCATCGGACCCGTGACACTGGCCGTTATGCTGTTCGCTGCGGGCTTGATGACAGAAACCAGTCTCTGGATCGCGCTGTGGCCAGCATTTGCATTTTATACCCTGCATCTCCTGGAGAGCAACATCGTCACTCCCATTGCCGTCGGCCGCCGTCTGACGATTTCGCCGTTCATGATCTTCGTGTCGTTTGTCTTCTGGTTCTGGTTGTGGGGGCCAGTTGGTGCAATACTGTCAACACCGATGCTTCTGCTGGGAGCAGTCGCGGTGGATGCCATATCTTCGTTCAGGATGGCCGAAGTCCGTGATGAGGCATTGGCCGCAGAGACGCGGCCCGCACAATGATCGCCACGCATGCCGGAACAATTGCGGCGCCCAAACGTTGCCTTCCTGAAGCAGCAGGG
>CAXTUM010000133.1:0-6970 GCA_964247205.1 uncultured Beijerinckiaceae bacterium | reverse complement strand
ATCGCCAAGGGGCTGGCTTTCATGATCACGCAAGGGGTGGCCTTCGTCGGGCGCTGGCCCGTCAGCTTCACCGCGCTGGCGCGCGGCAACACGTATGGCATCCCCAATCTCGTGCTCTGGATGACGGCGGTGACGCTTTTCGCCTATGTGCTGGTCAAGTGGACGCGCACCGGCGCGCACATGGTCGCGACAGGCGAGGCGGATGAGGCAGCACGTCTCGCCGGCATCGCCACGGGGCGCATGAAGCGCATCGGCCTTCTGCTCGCGGGTTTGTTCGCCAGCATCATGGCCATGCTGCTGGCGGCCAACCTGTCGTCCGCAGCGCCCAACATGGCAGGTGATTACCTGCTCTATGCCATCGCAGCCGTGCTGCTTGGCATGACCATGTTCGAACCGGGCAAGCCGAATGTGCCGGGCACGGTCTTTGCCGCGCTGGTGCTGAAAGTGCTCGGCAACGGTCTCGTCTTGCTTGGCGCACCTTATTACGTGCAGGATATCGTTCTGGGCGTCATCATCATCGGCTCTGTCGCCTTCTCGGCAAGCGCGATGAAGAAGGCGGCCTTCAAGATTTGACAGCGCCTCAGGGGCACGAAACGGAGATAGACATGACTGGTTTCAGGAGATGGATCGCGGCTGCGGCGCTGCTGCTCGGCCTTGGCCACACATTCATTGTGGCTGCACAGGCGCAGGCGCAGAGTTTCGAGCTCGGCGTCATCGGTTTCCAGTTCTCGGCGGAAACCCATGCCCGCGTCGCCAATGCCGCTGCAGCGGCGGCAAAGGCGCGGGGCTGGAACGTGACCCTGCTCAACTCGGAAGGCTCGCTGCCCAAGCATGCTGAACAGTTCGATGCGCTGATCGCCAAAAAGGTTGGCGCCATCGTCATCGCCATGGGCAAGCCTGTCGAAGCCGATGCCCAGTTCAAGGCCGCGAAGGATGCCGGCATCCCGGTGATCACCGTTCAGTCGGGAGCAAGCGTGCATTCGCTGTTTGACATCCAGAGCAACGAATACAAGGTCGGCTCGGAAGCCGCGCTCTACCTGCTTGGCGAGCTTGGCTACCAGGGCAATATTATCACGGCGCGCTTTGATCTCAATGCTGCTTCGCGCATCCGCGGCAAGGTGCTTGACGCGGTGCTATCCGAAAACCAGGCCGTCAAGGAACTCGGCAAGTTCTCGATGGCGCGCACCCAGAGCTGGCGCGACGACGTGCGCAGCGGCATGCAGGCGTTGCTGCTGCAGAACCAGGGCAAGATCAACGGCATCTGGGCCTCGTTCGACGGCCAAGCCTACATCATCGATGACCTTCTGAAGGCGCAGGGCATCAAGAAGGGCCAGATTCCGCTGGTCTCTATCGATGGCGGCAAGGAAAGCTATGCCCGCATCGCCGATCCAGAGTCGACCCTGCTCGCCACGGTCGCGATTCCGTTCGAGGCGATGGGCAAGCAGGCGGTCGATGCGGTGCAGGCCATCGCGGTCGAGAAGAAGCCCAAATCCAGCATCACCAGCGGGCCTTATCTGTTCACTGAGGCAATTCTCGTCGACAAGACCAACGTCAAGCAGTTCATGCAGTGACAGCGATGTTGCCCACGACCTGCCCTTCGCGGAGAACGCGCCATGCCGGATAATACCGGTGTGCCGCTCCTGTCGCTCAGCGGCATCGGCAAGACTTATGGCGCCGTCGTTGCAGTGCGAGATGTTGATCTCGATATTCATGCTGGCGAGGTCGTAGCTATCTGCGGCGACAACGGCGCGGGCAAATCCAGCCTGATCAAGATGATCTCGGGCGCGGAGGAGCCGACGTCGGGCTCGATGCGAATGGGCGGTGAGCCCGTAACCTTCGCTTCGCCGCACGATGCGCTCAGCCGCGGCGTCGCCACCATCTATCAGGATCTGGCGCTGGCCCCGCGCCTGTCGATTGCGGCCAATGTCTTCATGGGCGCGGAACTGACGCGAAGCCTCGGCCTGCCCTTCATCCGGATGCTCGACAAGCGCCGAATGATGGCCGATGCCAAGGGCTATCTAACGCGGCTCGGTGTGCATATCGATGACATGAACCGCCCGGTCGACCGGGTCTCGGGTGGTCAGCGCCAGGCGGTGGCAATCGCGCGGGCACTGCGCTGGAACGCCGGGATCATCATCATGGACGAACCGACGGCGGCACTGGGCGTGAAGGAAACAGCGCAGGTTCTGGACCTCATCCGCACATTGAAGGCCGGTGGGCGCACGATCATCCTGATCAGCCATAACATGCGCGACGTGGTGGCCCTGGCCGACCGCGTGGTGATATTGGGCGGAGGCCGGAAATATGTCGACCAACCGATAGGCAACCTCTGCCCTGATGATCTGGTCCACATGATCATGAGCGGTAACGCCCATGCCTCCTGAAACCATCATGTCCGAGCCGATCATCATCGACACCGATCCAGGGCAGGATGATGCAGTCGCCATTCTTCTGGCGCTCAGCGTGCCGGACTACCTTGACCTCAGATGCATCACCACTGTGGCGGGCAATGTGCCGGTTGACCTTACCACCGCCAACGCCCTGCGCATCTGCGATCTGGCCGGGCGCGCTGATGTCGCGGTCCATCGAGGAGCCGAAAGGCCCTTGCTGTTTGCACTCGAAACCGCTGAATTCGTCTCCGGACCTGACGGGCTGGCGGGCGCAGACCTGCCGCAGGCAAGCCGGCAAGCCACACCAGGCTCGGCTGCCGAAGCCATCATCGCATCCCTGCGTTCTGCGCCAGCCGCAGGCCTGACGCTGTGTCCGCTGGGACCGCTGACGAACATTGCCCTTGCGATCCGGCTGGCCCCCGATATCGTGCCGAAGATCAGGCGCATCGTGCTGATGGGCGGGGCTATCGGCCTTGGCAATGTCACACCGTCTGCTGAATTCAACATCTATGTCGATCCGCATGCCGCCGCCATCGTCTTCGGCTGCGGTGTACCCATCGTAATGATGGGCCTTGGCGTGACACACCAGGCTGTCGCGACGTCCGATGACCTGCACGCTCTGGCTGCACTTGGCACAGCGAGCGCCCGTGCTGTCCACGGCATGCTGACACGGCCAAGGCCTGGTGGGCTCGGCACCGCCGGCCACCCGATGCATGATCCGTGCGTGATCGCATATCTGCTCTGGCCGGACCTTTTCACGGGCCGTAACTGCAATGTCGATGTGGAGACCGCTGCGGGCTCCTTGCGCGGACGCACCACGATAGACTGGAACAATCGTCTGAAGCAGGCGAACAATGCCCTGGTTATCGACAAGGTCGATGCTGCGGCCCTGTTCCGCCGAATGACGAAGGCGCTCGCCAGGTTGCCCTGACATCTCGAAAAGGAAGGCTTGGCATGAGCACGTTTGTCGAAGAGTTGCAGGCCGCTGCTGCGGAGGCCATTTCCGATATGCAGAAGGCCGCCCTGGCAGCGCGCCATCTGCATGCCCGTGCTGAACTCATGCGCCACATGCTGACCACGGCACGCAAGATGATGCACAAGCCCAGGGCAGAAGCTGTCGAAGCGGTTGTCTGCGAATGGCTCAGGGCCTGGAACCTCGACCGAAATGCCTGGCCGCACATTGCAGCCGAGATCGAGAACCTGACAATGGCGTTTCACGATTTTGCTCATGATGCGTCGCAGGCAAACGATGCCGCCTTGCGCAACTGTACGGCGGCGCTGGATGAGGCTCTGGCGCGCGAAGGCACCACAATCTCCGACCAGATGGCCTGGCGCTCGCAATGCGCCCATGGGTGGTGGGAGGCGGTGCGCCCCGCGCCTGTCGATTTGCCCGGCGCCAAACCGAGGCTTTCCATCCCGGCGCCTGCCAAGGGTGCCGCATTCTGGGATAGCGGCTGCGCGCCATTCTGCAAGTGACCGCAAGCAAAGACCTTGCGCGGCCGTCCCTTCCAATATCCAGGTGTTCGGGAGTCTTGTCCTGCGTCATGCGCCAGCAACGGCAAGAGCCGTGGTGGGTCCTGTAGGACTCGAACCTACAACCAGACCGTTATGAGCGGTCGGCTCTAACCATTGAGCTAAGGACCCGATGTTCGCCGGAGCAAGACATAGCCGGGATATCGGCGGCGGTGGATATCGTCAACGTTTGTTATGCTCAGCGCCAGAGCGGCGAGATGAAAATGCTGATGGTTGCGGCCAGAGCCAGGGTCCAGAGTACGGATCTGAGCGTCGGGCGGTCCTGAATATAGGCCGCCGTATAGGCGATCCTGAAGCCGACATACGCCATTGCCAGAATATCGACCGTGAAGCTCGGCCCGCCTTTCATTTCGGCCACAATGACGGCTGCGGCGAAAAGCGGGAAGGCTTCGAAGCCGTTCAGGTGTGCAGCATGGGCGCGCCTGGCCATTCCCTCATAATTCTGTGCGCGTGTGCGGGGATCGTGGTTGTTGTAGGAACCGCCAAGCCTCTTGGCGATTCCGGTGGTCACCAGAGGCATCAGGGCGGTCAGGAGCAAGCACCAGATGGCTATCGTCATCATTCAGTCCCAAAAAAGCCGTTCTGTCCGTGTGATCGGCTGTTGTTCATACAAGAAAAGATACGCATCAATGACCATTGTGGATGCAGTGGCTTGAGACGGCCCGTCTTGGCAACGGAATATCAGGATTGGCCCTTGATTGTGTGTGCGGCCAACATAGAGTTTGGGCTAATGATGCGGAAGCATGACATGACGATTGAAAAGTCCTTTCTGAAGATCGGCGCGGCTATTGTTCTGGCCCTTGCGCTGGCGGCTTGCGACGGTTCCAGCCGCTTCTCGGATTTCGGCGGCACGCGTCAGGCCGTGGCGCCACCGCCGCCACGTGCGCAGACTTTCACGCCCGCACCCACAGGGCGGGTTGATTCCACGCCTTTGCCGCCGCCTGGTGGCGCTAACCCTGCACTGGGAGGTCTGCCGCCTGCCGGTCCTGGCGGTGTGACAGCGACTCCCGGTATTCCGCCGATCGGTTCGACGGTTCCCATCGATCCCGAGCCGCCCCGCGCTCCGCCGCGTCAGGCCGCTCCCGCCTTGCCGGAGCCTGCGCCCGCATCACCTCCGCAAGTCGCTGCCCGTCCGGAGGCAGCGCCGCCATCGTCCGGCGCACCGACACGCTCCAGCGTCACAGGAAACTGGACCGCGCGGGAAGCCAGCGGCAGCAATTGCAAGATGACTCTCTCCAGCACGCCGACGCTGGATCTGTACAAGGCGTCATCGTCGGGCTGTCAGTCCCGCGAATTGCAGCGCGTTTCTGCCTGGGAACTCAGGGGAGATGAGGTCTATCTCTATGAGCCTGGCGGTGGCGTTGCAGCCCGTCTGAAGCAATCCGGCCGCAATTTCGAGGGCTCGGCCGCCAAAACCGGTGCGCCCGTCAGTCTGCAGAAATAGAATTCAGGCTGCTGCGACAGAGAAAGTGACACTTTCGCAGTCCATTTGCCGCTCATCCGGGGTGGCCGAGAAGTGATCCGGACCATCACCGTGAGCCCGCCAGCTGGTTTCGACAGCCGCGCCGGAGTGCCCGTCCTCGCCACGCCATATCGGCGCCACGCCAAAGCCGGACAGCGCGAGAAGGCCGCGCGGCGACAGAGTCGCCTCGATCTGCGCCACTGTGCGCGGCAGGGCTGTGCCGACAGGATGGGTGTAGAAGCGTGGAATCCTGAGACGCGCCCTGTTGCTGTCGCGCAGCAGCGACCAGAGCGCGGTTTCGCCCAGTGAAAGCAGTTCCGTCACCCGTCCTGGCGAAAGGACAGGGCGGGCGGATTCAAGATCGCGGGTCACCACGATAGTATCCCGCAGTGCAAGGCCCAGAACCTTGCGGATCTCGGCTTCCACGGTTGCGGGAAGCACGACGATTGCTTCGGGACATGCCGCCATCTGCGCGCGCAACACTTCGGGCTCGAAAGGTCCATGCAGCGTGACCATGGTGCCGCTGATCAGCGGTGCTGCAACGGTGGACACGAACCCGGCGGCGGAAACTGGCGCGAAAGTCGCGACAATCGCCCCCCGGCCTGTCAGGCCCGAGATCGCGGACAAGGCCAGCGCATCGCTGATAACCTGACCGTGCGTCCGCATATGGGCTGTCACGTCATCGCCCGACTTGTCGAGCGTGATGATGGCAGGAGCCGTCGACATGTTCATCGGCATGGGATCGTCGGAAAGCTCGGCATCCTTCCAGTCGTCCAGTGAAACCACGCCTTCCGGCGCATTTGGGCCGAAGGCGCAGATGAACCGCACGCCGTAGAAGCAGCTGGCGGCCTGGCGCGCCGCTTCCGATGGCCGGAAGTCGGCATAGCGGTTCACGGTGATGATCGCCTTCGCGCCGGTCACCTCGGCCGCAGTCTGGATTTCGCGGGCATTCGCCACAACGGAAACAGGGCAGGGCACCAGCCCGGCGGCGATCAGGCCCAGAAGCGACGCCACGCCATCCACGCAGTTCGGCATGGCGACGAGAACGACATCGCCCTGATGCAGGCCCAGCGACAGCATCTGCCGGGCGAAATGCGTGACCAGTGCACCGAATTCACCGGCGTTGGTCGCTTTTGGCGTCAGGTCCGACCACGTGCCGATATCCAGCGCATCGATGAAGCTGCGCCGCCCGGGCCGCGCCCGCACGGCGGTTTCAACCAGGGCATCCAGCGTCAGATGCGCCCACGTGCCGTGCAGCCGCCGCTCTTCGGACCTGCTCTTGTCGTTCATCGTCCGCCCACCCGTGGGAACTGATTCCACGTTTGACTGTAATACAGGTTCATTGCCGCCACCATGTCTCAAAATTGATATCGAAGCGGGGCGCTCTACTGGATCTTTTCAGGTCAGCCTGCCGCGCCATCCACCTCTCCGGCGCGAAATACAGCGGCAGGACATAGTGTCCGGAGAGAAGCGCGCGGTCGAGAGCGCGCACGGCGGCCACAAAATCTTCCCGAGTCGCAGCCTTGCGCAGCGCTTCCAGCATTGCATCGACTGCGGGGGATTTGACACCTGCGTAATTGAGGCT
>CAXTUM010000132.1:0-6992 GCA_964247205.1 uncultured Beijerinckiaceae bacterium | reverse complement strand
GGTCCGGCGGCGCGGCGGGGGGAGCGGGAGCTTTCAGCGATGACGTATGGCAGGCCGAGGGACTGTGAGAGCGCTGGGCCCATCAGGTCGGGCGCCCTGTAGTAGTTGTGGTAGCTGAAGACGAGGGCCGCCTTGGTGTCTGCTTTCGCCTCGAGCGAAAGACAGCGGTCAATCTCTGCTTTCGCTGCATCTGCAATCTCGGGCAAGAACTCCGGCGTCGCGCAGCGCGTCCTCAGCCGCGAGACCAGTTCCACCTGAAACCCGAGCCCTTCCAGAAGCCCCATGAATTGCCGCGCAATCAGCCGGTCACCTGATGGCACGGGATGGTCCGGCGGCTTCAGCGGCGCGAGGAAGAGGCAGCGCACGATTGTATCACCGATATGGATCGGCAGCGTCGCGCAGGCCGTCACCAAGGAAATTGAAGGCGAGGATCACCAGGATCACCGGCGCCACCGGCAGCATCAGCCAGGGATACAGCGCCACGACGTTGATGTTCTGCGCCTCGTTGAGCATGACGCCCCACGAGGTGATGGGCGCGCGCAGGCCAAGACCCAGGAACGACAGCGCCGTCTCGCCCAGGATCATGCCGGGTATCGCCACTGTCGCCTTGGCGATGATGTGGCTCATGAAGCCCGGGATCAGATGGCGTCCCACGATGCGCGGGGTGCGTGCGCCCATCAGCTGGGCCGCCATGACATAATCCTCCTCGCGCAGTGACAGCAGCTTCGAGCGCACGGCGCGGGCTAGGCCCGTCCAGTCGATCAGGCCGAGAATGATGGTGATGCCGAAATAGACCACCATCGGGCTCCACGTCGCGGGCATGATCGAAGCCAGCGCCATCCACAGCGGGATATGCGGCAGCGCCTGAATCACCTCGATGATGCGCTGCGTCACGACATCGAACGTGCCGCCGTAATAGCCTGCCAGCCCGCCGATGATGATGCCGAGAATGAAGCTGACGGAGACCCCGAGCACGCCGATGGTGAGGGACACTCGCGCCCCGTAGAGGATGCGGGTGAAGATGTCGCGTCCGAGCCTGTCGGTTCCCATCAGGAACAGCGTGCCCTTTTCTGCCGGGCAGATGACATGGCCGCGGGCCTCGAACAGACCCCAGAAATCATAGGTATCGCCGCTGCAGAAGAAGCGGACGGGCTGCACCTTTGCTGTGTCGATGTCGTAGTTGCGGCGCAGCGTCTCCACGTCAAGCTTCTGCTCGTAGCCATAGACAAACGGGCCGACGAAACGCCCCTCGTGAAAGAGATGAATGCCCTGTGGCGGTGCGCGCACGAAATCCGTGTTGCGCGTCTGGCTCCCGTAAGGTGCGAAGATCTCGCAAAGCATCGCGACCGTGTACATCGTGATCAGGAAAGCGCCGGACCAGACCGCCAGCTTGTGCCGCTTGAACTTCAGCCACATCAGCTGCCATTGCGATGCGAGCGCGGCCTTCTCCTGCTCCGGAGTCAGCCGCATGACGGAATGCGGATCGAACGGGGCGGTCGAGACAAAATGCGGCAGCGGCTTGTCGGCGGACGTCATCGTGCTCATTTCGATGCCCCGCCCTGCAGGCGCACGCGCGGATCAAGCAGCGCCAGAGCCAGATCCGATATCAGAACGCCGATCACGGTCAGGATCGCAAGGAACATCAGGAATGAGCCCGCCAGATACATGTCCTGCGCCTGCAAGGCGCGGATCAGCAACGGGCCGGTCGTGGGCAGGGAAAGCACAATGGCCACGAGCTCGGCACCGGACACGACGGCAGGGAGAACACTGCCGATGTCGGAGACGAAGAAGTTGAGCGACATGCGGAAGGGATATTTCATCAACGCCCGGCCCGGCGGCAGCCCCTTGGCGCGCGCCGTCGTCACGTATTGTTTCTCCAGCTCATCAAGCAGGTTGGCCCGCACCGCGCGGATCATGCCGCCCGTGCCGGTCATGCCGATCACCACCACGGGCAGCCAGATGTGCTTGAGAATGGACATCGATTTGTCCCAGCTCATGGGCTGGTTGAGATGCTCCGGCGCCATCAGCCCGCCAATGGACAGACCGAACCAGGCATTGGCGAAATACATCACCACCAGCGCCAGCAGGAAATGCGGCATGGCCAGCCCCATCAGGCCGAACAGGGTCAGGCCGTAATCGCCCCAACTGTACTGATGTGTGGCGGAATAGATGCCGATGGGAAAAGCGATCGCCCAGGTGAAAAGGATCGTCAGCACAGAAATGGCGACGGTCAACAGCAGCTTGTCGCCGATCACATCACGCACCGGCAGCTGGTACTCGAAGGAATAGCCGAAATCACCGCGCACGAAATCCCATAGCCAGTAGAAATAGCGCTGCACCGGCGGCTTGTCGAAATGGTACTCCTTCTTGAGGAACTCGACGCGGCTCATGTCGGCGCGTTCGCCCTGCGCCTGCATCTCGGACTGGTAGGTCTCGAAGAAATCGCCGGGCGGCAATTCCATCACGGTGAAGATCAGTGCGCTTGCGATGAGCAGTGTCGGGATCATCAGCAGGGCGCGGCGGAGGATATAGCTCAGCAGCATGGATCAGTTCCTCCGCTCGGGATCGACGAGCCAGAAAGTGTCCGGCCGGTATACCCCCAGGAATGCGCCGGGCTCGAAGCTGTACCAGCCGTCATCCGGCACATTCCTGAGACGGCGTGAGGCGACAACAGGCTGGAAGGTACTGTTGACGATGCCTATGGAGTAAACATTCTGGGCATGGTTGAGCAGCATTTTCCGCCAGATTTCCGCGCGCTGCTCACGGGTCGATGAATGCCGCCAGGACTCAAGCAAATCCGCAAGCTCTTTCACCTCGGGCATGTCGATGGCATCGCCCGAGCGGCCCATGGTTTCGGCGTATTGGCCGAAGCGCGGCCACTGGTATTGACCGCGGTTGCTGGGGGCCAGCGCATCCGGCTCCATGTCCGGCCCGGCGATGGCGTTATCGAGACCCTGCCAGAGCGACAGCACCGTCTCTCCGATCAGGATGCGGCGGCGGAACAGTTCGCGCTGGGCGGAGCGGTAGAACAGCCGGATGCCGATATCGCGGAAATTGTCGATGATCAGCTCTACGCTGTCCGTCTCGTCCGTTTTCTCTCCAGACCCCTCGATGGTCACCTCGGCGCGCCTTCCGTCGGGCAGCAGCCGCACGCCGTCCCAGTCGCGTTTGTGCAGCCCGGCCTGGTCCAGCAGCGCGTTGGCCAGCTTGGGATCATACTGGGACCAAGCCTCGCGAAGCGAAGGTTCCGACAGCGGACTGGCTGCGATCAGCGTGTTCGCGCCTTCCTTGGCGAGGCCATAGAAAATCACGTTGTTGATGTCGCGCCGGTTGATCGCCACCGAGAAAGCACGGCGGACACGCACATCCCGCAACACGGCGCGCCATCCGGCATCCAGAGCGTTTAGATTGGGATAGATCGCAAGACGCGCGCCCTCTGCGTTACGCCAGAGCTTGACCGCGAAATCCTTCTGCTTCTCCGCCGTCTTCAGGAAAGTGTAGTTGTCGAAGCTGAGATAGCGGACCTGCAAATCGCTGTCGCCCGCACCCACCTTGGTCGGGATCAGCGATCCCGTCGCGGTATTGATGATGATACGGTCGAGATAGGGCAATTGCTGGCCTTTCTCGTCGGTGCGGTGAAAGAACGGATTACGCTCGAAGACAAAGCGCTCCGCCGGCGGCGGGGTAACATTGCGCCAGGGCTCAAGAGTTGGGAGATCGGGGTTCTCGTTGCGGTAAAGGCGCGCTTTCTGCTCATGCAGCGCCGTCCAGTCCTTCAGCCGATGCAATCTCACTTCTGTTTGAAGGGCCGCCGGATCGGCGAGACGCTCGTGGAAGCGCCGCATGTAATGGGCGGGCAGATAGATATACATCGGCTGCGCACCTGCGAGCGCGGGCAGGAAAGACGGGTTCGGACTGGTCCAAGAGAAGCGGATGCGGCGGTTGTCGATGATATCAACCACAGGCGATTTGCCATCGGTCAGCATCGCCATCGGCGGCCCGCCTGGCGAAAGCCGGGCGTTGTTGGCCACATCTTCCCACCAGTAGCGGAAATCCTCTGTCGTGAACGGCATACCGTCGGACCAGCGGTGCCCCTCGCGCAGAACAAGGGTGAAGCGGCGGCCGTCCTCGACCTGCACATCTTCCAGGATGTCGGGCTCCAGCTCCTGCTTCTCATTGAAACCGACAAGCCGTGCATAGCCGTAAAGGCTCATCATGCGCAGGTCGCGCTGGTCCGCCATGATCATGCGGATCTCGCCGCCGGGCTTGCCGGGCTCGCGTTTGCGATCCGCAAGCCGTGTCAGATGCGGTGTCAGGGGCAGCCGCGCGGCCATCGGCGGCAATTCGCCCTTCTGGACTTTTTCAACAAGCAGTGGCGGCTCGGTTTGTGCCGTGGCGGAGGCGCAGCACAGCAAAGCGGCCAAGCCCGCCGCAATCGCCCGGATTCGGCCCCCATGCATCATGCCATGAGCTCCCGCATATCCGCCGCGCGATTGGCCAGAACCATATGCCCGTCACCCAGATCAACCGGCGCAAGATCGCCGGGCACACCATGGTGCTGGAAGACCTTGGGCCATTGCAGCATGTCCGATGCGCCCTTGACCGAGAGGATATCGAAATCCAGCGGGCGGTCGAGATCTGCGTACGGCACGGCCTTGAGGAGCGCCCTGGTGTAGGCATGCACGGGACGCGTGAAGAGCAGATGACGCGGCGCCACTTCGACGATCCTGCCGTTGGCCATGACGGCGATGCGGTCGGCCATGTAGTTCACGACAGCAAGGTTGTGGGAGATGAAGAGGTAGGTCAGCCCCAGTTCCTTCGCCAGGTCCTTCAGCAGGTTGAGCACTTGCGCCTGCACCGAGACATCCAGCGCCGATACCGGCTCGTCGCAAACCAGCAGATCGGGAGAGAGGGCCAGAGACCGTGCAATGCCGATGCGCTGTTTCTGGCCGCCCGAAAAGCTGTGGGGATAGCGGCTGAGATACCGCGGATCGAGACCAACAGCATGCATCAGTTCCGTGACGCGGTGATCCCGTTCATCAGTGGTTCCTACATCATGGATGTCGAGAGGCTCGCGCAGCACGTCACGCACTGTCATGCGGGGCGAGAGCGAGCTTGCGGGGTCCTGGAATATCATCTGCATGCGCGGGCGGAAATCGCGCAACGCCTTGCCGTGCAGCGCCAGCACGTCGATCTCCTCGCCGTTCTTGCGATAGGTCACGCTGCCGGACGAGGATGTGACAGCGCGCATGATCACCTTGCTGACGGTTGTCTTGCCGCAACCGCTTTCGCCGACCAGCCCAAGGCACTCACCGGGATGGATCGTGAAGGAGACGTCATCGACCGCCTTGAGTTCACGGTCACCCTTGCTGCTGAACCAGCTTCCGAAGCGCAGCATGTAGGACTTCGAGAGGCTCTTGACTTCGAGAAGCGGTTTCTGCGCCGCCGTTGTCACGGGGGCTGAGGTCATCGCCGTTGCGGGTGTCAACGGTCCCGCCTTGATCTCCCTGAGCGGCACGAGGCGCTCGCCTTCCTGCATGTCGAAATGCGGCAGCGCCTTGAGGAGTGCCTTCAGATAGGGATGCCCGGGCCGCCGGAAAATATCCTCGGACGCGCCCGCTTCCATGATCTTGCCGTGATAGATCACCACCACTTCATCCGCCATGTTGGCGACCACACCCAGATCATGCGTGATCATCAGGATGGCCATGCCGAGTTCCTGCTGCAAATCCTTCATCAGCTTGAGGACCTGCGCCTGCACGGTGACATCGAGCGCGGTGGTGGGCTCGTCGGCGATCAGAAGGGCAGGGCGGCAGATCAGCGCCATCGCCAGCATGGCCCTCTGCCGCAGGCCCCCGGAAAGCTCGAACGGATACTGATCGAAGGCGCGGTCCGGTTCGCGAAAGCCCACCTTGCCCAGCATCTCGACGACAGCGCCGCGCACTTCCGTCTTGCCCACGGGCTTGTGCAGTTGCAACGCTTCGCCAATCTGGTCACCGATGCGATGTACCGGCGACAGCGAAGACATTGGTTCCTGGAAGATCATGCCAATGCGGCCGCCGCGCAGTTCCTGCATCTCCGGGCCGTGGCGATCAAAGGAGGCAATCTCCAGCGGGTCTGCAGGGTTTTGAGGATTGCGGAAGGTGATGCGCCCGCCGAGGATATCGCCGTTGCGTGGCAGCAGCCCCATGATGGCCTGGCTGATCACGGATTTTCCTGATCCGGATTCACCCACAAGCGCCACCGTCTTGCCCGGCGGCACCCGCAGGTTGACGCCCTTGACGACCTCGTTGGTCACTCCGGGCATACGGAAGCCGATCCTGAGATCCTCGATCTCGAGCAGATTTCCGATTGGTGCATTCCCGGCTGTCATGGATGTTCCCCGGCAAAAGAAGGCAACAGCGATGAGCGTGTTTCAACCGGCTTTTTCGATGTGCTTCCTTGAGTATTTTTCCTGGCAAGTTCCGCCAGCAGGCAAGCAGCGGTCCGTGGTCCGCCATCCAGTTGCATCACAGTCGCTTGCGGCAAAGAAACTGCCTGGCTGATCGCGGCAGCGATGCTTTCAGGATAGAGATTGTCCTCGCTCACGACAGCCGCACGCCCGGAAGTGACCAGCGCCTCAGCCCGCATGGTCTGCTCCGTCTCGCCCCCCGATGCAAAAGGCGCCAGAACGGCGGCACAACCCGCAACGAGAATATCCGCCACCGTATTGTAGCCGGCCTGCGAGACCGAGACGCGCGCGCCAGCCAGGTGGGCTGGCAGGTCCGGTATGCTGCGGATCACGTCGAAGCGGCTGGATATCCCGGCGGCAAGCGCCTTAAGATTCGCAAAATCACCTTCTGGCAGATAAGGCCCCGCCAGCACCAGCCAGCCGTCATCGCGAAACGGGGTCAGCGGTGCAGATCGAATGGCGGCTTCCAGCAGTTTTGCACCAACACCACCGCCACCTGCAGAGACGACGACCGAGTGTTTCCGATGGATTGCAGCGGGGG
>CAXTUM010000131.1:0-7061 GCA_964247205.1 uncultured Beijerinckiaceae bacterium | reverse complement strand
TCTGGGCGTTGGCCGCCGTCTTCGCCATGCTGTCCGAGAGTTTCATCGCCGCATAATCGGGATAACCCAGCAAGCGGGCATATTCGGCACGAAGCTTCAGCGTCTCTTTGACGATGGGCTTGTTATCGGTGGCGCCGTGATCGCCTCGCGACGTCCAGGCGCGGAAAGCTTTCTCGCGCAGATCACGTCGCGCCGAGAACACGAGGAACGGCTCCACCGAGGAGCGCAGCAACGTGATCACATACCCCTCGGTCTTGCGTCCTTGGGCGTCGGCCTTGGCCGCGCTGACGAGAAAAGCGGGCAAGCCTTCCAGATCACTCTCGCCCAGCACCATGGTCCAGTCCGTCTCGTCCTTCAGCACGTTCTGGCTGAATGAAGTGCCCAGTGTCGCGAGCCGCTGCTTGATGGCAGCGGCTCGCTCTTTGGCCGCGCCTTCCAGCTGCGCACCGCTCTTGATGCAGGCCGTGTGGATTTTGATCAGCGCCTGCTTCTGCTCAGGCGTCAGTTTCAGTTTGCCAGTGGACTTGAACAGCGTATCGATCCGCCTGAACAGCGCCGCATTGGACCCGACCGCCTGATGATGCGTGGCGAGTTTGGGCGAAATATCCCGCTCGATCGCGCGGATCGCGTCGTTCGAATCCGTGCCCGCAATATTCCAGAACACCGACGACACCCGTTCGAGATCCTCGCCGGAGAGCTCCAGCGCATCGATGGTGTTGGCATAGGTCGGCGCCACCGGATTGTTCGCGATGGTATCGATCTCGGCCAGATGCTTCTGCATCGCTGCATCAAAGGCCGGCATGTAATGAGAGTGTAAAATCGAAGCGAAATCAGGGGCCTGGAAGACAGATGTGAATCGCTGCATCAGCGGGTTGACTCGTTGTGTCATGGCAGAACCTCGAACCAGCTGATCACGCCGCCCTCCATATGCTCCATGACGGTGGAGCGGATGAGCCATTTGCCGACGTTGTCGGCCACAAACGAAACACGCACCGTCTTGCCATCCGGCACGATCACTGTGTCCAGAAAGAACGGCTCCCAGCCGTCATCCAGTCCGTGCAGCACGCGGAACGTATGACCGTGGACGCGGATGACCTGCACCCAGCTGCCCCGGTTGGTCAGCGCCACGACGACGACCGCGCCTTTCTTGACGCTGAAAAGCGGCTTTCCAGAGATGCCGGAAGGGAAACCGTAATTCAGCGCCCAGACCTTTGCGGCATCCGGCAGTTTCCGGGCGACGACGTCGGCGGCAGCACCCGGACCCGCCGGGTCCTTCGCATCCCAGCCGCCCGCGATGTTGAACTCGGCGCGTCGTGCATCCTGCAGGCGCATGCCGGGCGGAAGCGCGGGATTGAGCGGCAGCTCGGGGATCGGCTTCTTGGCTGCCACGGGCTCGCCCGCTGTCACGAAGCGCATCACCGGCAGGCCATCGCCAAGGGCAACTGCGATCACGGTCTCCGCGCCTGCTGTCTCCGGCAGATCGAGCACCATGTCGTAGCGCGATCCGGGTGCAACGATCACCTGCTTGCGCAAGGGGTCGAATGATTCGCAGGGCTGTCCATCGATGGCCAGGCAGGTCGCTTTTGCCATGCCCCTGAAGGTCATGGGCAGCACCCGCGCATTCATAATGCCGCCGATCCGCAGGCGCACGCGTGATCGCGGCGGCAGCGTGATCACCTCCGGCACTGGTTTCCCGTTGATCGTCAGCGTGTTGCCAAGGCGTCCAAGCCGGGCATTGTCAGCCGGTATCTTGAAATCAGGATCGATCTGCCCGTCTGCTGCCAGTCGCCAGTCATCCAGCAGCACAGCGACATCACGGTCGATTTCGGCGGACCAGCTAGCTTCCTCGACGACCAGCAGGCCCGAAAGCCCGCGCTCGGTCTGTTCGCTGGTCTGCCCCGGCATATTCGGCACCAGCGGATGGTAGAGATAAACGCCGGCATCCTGCGGCGTGAAGTTGAGATCGAAGCTTTGTCCGGGCTGCACCGCCGGTTGCGTCAGGCCTGCAACACCGTCCATCGCGTTCGCGATGCGATAGCCCGAGAGATGCAGAGTGGTCGGCTGCTTCAGGTCATTCACCAGCCGGATCGTCGCGGGCTGGTTCTGCTTGAGACGGATGACAGGCCCTGGCGTTTCGCCGTTGTAGGTCCAGACATCGGTTTCCGGCGCGGGCTCAGGGCGCAGGCGGCGCTTGCCAGGAGTGGCCGTGAGGGTGAAGGGCAGCGACGCCTGCTGTGCACGCAAGGGCAGGGCGCTGATTGTTGCCGCAATCCCGATAACGGCCTGACGGCGATCCAGTTTTACTGTCTTCAAGAGCATGTGTTTCATCGGATTTTGGAAGGACTGCGCGTCATATGTCGCGATTTGCCCGCCTCGTCGAGGCGCAATCGCCGTTCTGCGGCAAACCATATTTTTTTGCTGCACATCCCCGCGCAATCCGCTATGGCCACCGCTCTCGACAGAGGTTCTGCGTCGCTGGTCTGCGGTCAGAATGCGGGCGTGGCGGAACTGGTAGACGCGCTGGATTTAGGTTCCAGTGAGCAATCGTGGGGGTTCGATTCCCTCCGCCCGCACCAATACGGACTGCACGGCCACGGCTGGCGCAACCTGTGTCGCAACCATTTTGAACGATCAACGAAGGCGTTTGACCCATGCAGATCACCGAAACAATGGCCGAAGGCCTGAAGCGCCAGTACAAGATTGTTGTGCCGGCTGGCGATCTTGCCAAGCGCATGGAAGATGAACTGGTGTCGCTGCAGAAGCGCGCCAACATCCCCGGCTTCCGCCCCGGCAAGGTGCCCCAGCAGCACCTCAAGCGCGTCTATGGCAAGTCTGTGATGGCCGATGTCGTGCAGAACGCCGTCAACGAGGTGAACAAGAAGATCGTTGATGACAACGGCCTCAAGCTCGCTTTCGAGCCAGCCGTAAACTTCCCGCAGGACCAGGGCAAGATCGAAGCGGTCATGGACGCCAAAAGCGACCTTGAATACACAGTGTCGCTCGAAGTGCTGCCGAAATTCGATATCGCCGATCACAGTGATATTTCGCTGGAAAAACAGGTGGCAGAAGTGCCGGACGCCGACGTGGTTGCTGCTATCGAGCGCATGGCCGAACCATCCCGCACCTACACCGACAAGGGCGGCAAGGCCAAGGCGGAGAAGGGCGACCGCGTCACCGTGGATTTCGTGGGCCGTATTGATGGCGTCGAGTTTGATGGCGGCAAGGGCGACGACATCCAGGTTGTTCTGGGCTCCAACAGCTTCATCCCCGGCTTCGAGGATCAGGTCGCTGGCATGAAGACCGGTGAAAAGAAGCTGGTGAAAGTGTCATTCCCGGCGAATTATCAGGCCCCCGGCCTTGCGGGCAAGGATGCCGAATTCGATGTCACGGCCAAGGCGATTGAATCGGCTGGTGAGCTTGTTGTGAACGACGATCTCGCCAAGCAGTACGGCATGGAAGACCTCGCCAAGCTCAAGGAAGCCGTGAAGATCACCATGTCCTCCGAGCTGGAAGGCGCGGCCCGCCGCAAGATGAAGCGCAAGCTGCTGGATGCACTGGACGCCAAATACACATTCGACCTGCCGCCAACACTGCTGGAGCAGGAATTCACCGCCATCTGGAACAATGTCACGACCGAAATGAAGGCTGCCAGCAAGACCTTCGAGGATGAGGACACGACCGAAGCCAAGGCCCGCGAGGATTACCAGAAGATCGCATCGCGCCGCGTGCGCCTCGGCCTGGTGCTCGCCGAGATCGGCGAGAAAGCCGCCGTGCAGGTGACAGACGATGAAGTGAGCCAGGGCCTCGTGGCCCGCGCCCGCCAGTTTCCCGGTCAGGAAAAGGCGGTGTGGGACTATTACCGCAAGAACCCGCAGGCACTGGCGGAAGTCCGCGCGCCCATTTTCGAGGAGAAGGTGGTCGATCACATCCTGACGCAGGTGAAGATCGTCGAGAAGTCGGTCAGCAAGGAATCCCTGCTGAACGAGGACGATGAGGAAGAGGCTGCTCCTGCCGCCGAGAAGCCGAAGAAGGCGCCAGCGAAGAAGGCCAAGAAGGCCGACGCGGAGTAAGGTGAAAGAACAATGCTGTCAGTGATATGAGAGCTATAGTTTAATCAGGAAAACCGCCGGGGAAACCGGCGGTTTTTTTGTTGGGCCGCTCAAATCAGCAGAATCAGCTCACTCGTTCGCTGACGCCGTGATGTCCACCTTCTTCAGGATATCCATCGGGTTCGCCACCGCCAGGAAATCCGTGGCCCCGATACCCGCACCCTTGGCGACCACATTGATCTTCAGGTTCTTGGGCTCTGCCACAAACTTGCCGAGCACTGTCCCGAGCAGTTTGCCGGCCGGGTGATCGCCCAGCATCATGGGCACCATCATCGTTGCGCCCGCTGCGAATTCCGCCCGTACATCTTCCGGCTTGCGCCTGGTCTCCCGTGCCTGCTTGGCGATCAGCTTTTCGAAAAGGCTTTCATTCGTCACCGTCAGGTTGACAGTCTTCGCACTGACTCCCAGTGCCGCGACTGCCGCGATGGCCTTGTCCGGCGTGAAGATTTCCTTTGGCACGTTGGCGATTTCAGCCGTCAGTTTCGTGGCGAACATGCCAACGGAACGGACTGAAAGCTCGTTCAGCTTCATTATCTTCGTGGCCTGATCCCACGTCTGGTCATAGCGCGCGGAGAGATCGAGGCTTTTGTAGCCCATGGCCAGAATGTCCTGCAGACCCTTTTCCTTCGTGTTCGGCGGGATATCCATCTGCAATTTCTCGACCACCATGGCGATATTCGCCGGGATCGCGCCCACATGGTTGGCCATCTTCGTCTCGAAAAGCCCTAGCTTCGCCCGGATCCGCTCCTTCGGATCCTTGGTGTCAGGAACATCGATATCGATCCCTGACATGCGGATGAGATCGATTTTCGGGATAAACGCCGTCGGATCGACATCTGTCATCTTGGGATCGGCGCTGGCCGCCATCTTCTGCAAGGCTGCCATCATGGACGACAGGCTGACGCCTTCAACCGAAATCTCGCCGAAATTGACCGTGTCCTTGCCGTTCAGGACCTTGAAACCCTGCATGGTGAAACGGCCCGGCACATCAGCCCCGCCCGCACCGCCCATGCGGTCCATACTGAACTTGACTGGCGGCTTGCCCGGCACTTTGGCTTCGCCGGCCATGCCCTTCATTTCCATATTGCCGAACGACATCGAGCCGAGAATTTCGGTCATCATCATAAGACCGAATTTCTCGCTCTCCTTGGTCTTGTCTTTCCCCAGCTTTTCCGCCTGCGCTACGAGGTCCATGACGGGTGTCGAAAGAGCCTTCAGCTTGAAATCCCTGGCGCTGATCTCGTTGAAGGTGAAGTTGGCGAAATCGCCCACCTTGTAGGTTGTCTTGCCGACGATCTGCTCGGCCATGGCTACTTTCAGCGTCTCGCCGGGCTGCGCCTTGTCGAACAGGAAGCGGAGCATCAGGGGCAGATCGAGCCCCTTCATGGTCATGCCCGCCATGGTCATGTCGAAGCCGGGGAAATCCTTGTTCTTGCCGCTGGCCTTGGCCACGGCAGTCATCATCGGCGTTGTCGCCTCAGCAATCACGCCGTTGCGGATGTCGCGCATCACCAGATCCTTGTAGGTCGTCGTGGATATCGCATCCGGCAGCACCTGTGTCAGCTCGATCATGGGAATCGTGATGGAGCGGGCGGACAGTTTCGAGAGACGCTGTCCAAGCGTGTTCACGGTCCTGGCGTCAAACAGCGCCTCGAGTTCGGCCTTTGATGCGGTAGACCCCTCCACCGTGATCTTCGGGATGCTGACAGTGCCGAGATCACCCTTGAAACTCAGATTTTCCAGAACCACGGCGGACTGCGCCCACGCGATTCCGCTGTTTCCGGGAATGAATTGAGGGCTGCTGATCGGCGCGACGAGAACGAGTGCCGCAACGGATGCTGATGCAAGGAAGCGTTTCAAGGGACTCTCCATGATGGTAAAAAGGGACGAAAACGCAAAGAGGCGCATATAACTGTTGCGGGCGTCTGAACCGGATTCGCGAATTATGGAGATATTGCGGTCAAACCGTCAAATACGGCAAGAAATCACAGGGAGCAAGAAATCACAGGGAAAATGACGTTCCGCAACCGCAGCCCGAGGTCGCCAGCGGGTTGTTGATCCGGAACGATTGTCCCATCAGGTCATCGACGAAATCAATCGTCGCGCCTTTCATGTACTCGACCGAAACCGAATCAATCAGAACAGTTGCCCCGTCACGTGCGACGATGACGTCATCTTCACCCCGGTCCTTGCCGATATCAAAGGCATAGGAAAACCCCGAGCAGCCCCCGCCATTGACGCTGATGCGCAAGGAAGCACCTGAATCTTCCTTGCTCAGGATCGCGCTTACGCGCTTCGCGGCCCGTTCCGTCAGGGTGATGGGTGTATCGATCGTGTCCGTGGCCATGAAAACGTGTTCCTGCACTTGGTTCGGTCGCGATCAGAAGGTAATGGCGATATGTGAAGAGTTCAACCTCCGCGATAAGCATGAATGGCAGACCGGCGAACCTCCAGCCGGGAGAGCGCTGGCGTGCGGTTTATGCTGCTGATCCAGCGCGAAGCCGAGGCCGTCTGATCCCGGAACCGGCGTCGCCCACCCGCAGCGAATTCCAGCGTGACCGGGACCGTATCATCCATTCCACGGCGTTCCGCAGGCTCAAGCACAAGACGCAGGTCTTTCTGGAGCACGAGGGCGACCATTACCGCACACGCCTCACGCACACGCTGGAAGTCGCCCAGATCGCACGGTCCATTGCGCGGGCGCTGGGACTGGACGAGGATCTGGCGGAGACTTTGGCGCTGGCCCACGATCTGGGACACACGCCCTTCGGCCATGCCGGAGAGCGGGCGCTGGACCGCGCGCTGGCGGGGCATGGCGGCTTTGACCACAACGCCCAGTCCCTGAAGATCGTGACCATGCTGGAGCACCGTTACGCTGCGTTCGATGGCCTGAACTTGAGCTGGGAAACGCTGGAAGGCTTGGTCAAGCACAATGGGCCGCTGACGGACAGG
>CAXTUM010000130.1:1287-7067 GCA_964247205.1 uncultured Beijerinckiaceae bacterium | reverse complement strand
GGTCTGGACGCTGCAGAGCCGCGAGCAGGGGCCGGTTTCCATCGGGCGCATGGATCAGGCGCGGACGCTGAAGCTTGATCTGAAGCAGCTAAGACGGCCGGAAGCCGGTCACCTGTTTGAGATTACGGTGGAACAGCCCGGAGGCTCGCCGACGGGACGTCCGACGGGACCCGTGCTGTCAAAGGGTCTGGCTGGGCAGGCACTATGATTGTCCTTCTCCCGCTTGCAGGAGAAGGTGGCCCGAAGGGCCGGATAAGGGTCCTGAACTTTCCCCTCACCCGGTTTCGCTGCGCTCAACCACCCTCTCCCGCAAGCGGGCGAGGGAAAGGACTCACTCCCCGCCCAGAAAATAATGCCATGTCCCGTCAGGACCGATGCCGATGCGCCAATAGGGAAACCGCCCCTTCTCGCGCCATTCAGCCAACTGGGCAGCGCCCATGACGCGATAGACATCCACTTCCTGCTCCGGTGTCAGCAGGCGGGGGTCGAGCACGGCGAAATACGGCCAGACGAACATCTCCTGCGGCTGCCCCGCATTGATCCGTGCATGGCCGACAGCGAGCACATTGACGAGTTGCCCCATCGTCTCCCGGCCCTGGCCATCACCGGAGCGTTCGCGCAAAAACTTCAGCAGCTCATCCGCCATGGAAGGGCCTTTTGCACCCTTGGGCGCACCCTTGCCAAAGCTGGGTGGGACTTCATTCCATTCGATGGGTTTCCTGAGTGCCGCACTGTCGCCTGATCTCGCCGCTTCAAGGATCAACCCGCGCATGCGCCGCACGTTCTGCGGCAGACTCTCAAGGTCGCGGGAGACTTCGGGAAGCTTAGGCAGCGGCGAAGAGCGCTGCTGTGCTGACGCAATGCTGCTGCCGAATGCGAGGAAGATTGATAACAAGATGAAGCGAACCATGCCCCTTTCGAGCCGCCAATGACGGCGGCGTCAAGGCATCATCCGTGGCGTATCGCCGTGAATTCGCCGTTGCGGACGCGCTGCGGCAGGCCTTCCACGAATTTCGCCACCGGCTCCTCGCCGTAAGCCATCACGAATTCCTTGAGGGCGAAGAACAGCGCGGCCTGTGTCATGCAATCGGGATCGACGCCGTCATCATCGGCTTCGTTGAAGGCGCCGATCAGCAGGCGCAGCGCAGTTTGCTTCTGGTCACCGATATCAGCAGCGGTTTCCATGGCTTCGCCTCTGTAATGCAATGAGGTCATCAGGCACTCGACGTATTCGCGCCGTCGCTCGGCCCGATCTTCACAGCACCCTAGCGAGCAAGCTTTTGGCGCGCGACCAAAGCCTTAGGAAAAGGTTAACGCGGAAGCTCGATTGCGCCGTGAAGCATAAAGACGGCCTTCAGCCGGAATAGCGCGTCGAAATCTCGCGCGTCAGCCGCTGTCCCTGTTGCAGCATGCGGTCAATGATCTGCCGGGAGCGATCGGTGCACGCCCGGTGGGTGGACTGGTGACCGAGATAGCCCCGGTTATAGGCACCGGCGAGGCGCTCCCTGCGCTGAACAGTGGAGCCTTCGGCCTCGATCAGCTGAGTGATGCGCTGGGGCCAGCTGTCGCTGCCGGGCTGCGTGCAGAGCGCCGTCATATAGCTCAGCGTTCCTATAACCTCGGCAAGGCGGAGCAGATCCGGTTCATAAGCGGCAGGTGGCGGTTCCGGTGCGGCCTCCTCCTTCGGCAGGGGCGCCGGCGCGGGTGCCGGGCGGCGCTGCTGGGCCAGCGCAGGCATGGCGACGGCCATCAGCAAGGACAGGAGCAGCAGCCGCCTCATCCTGCCGCCTCCACCAGCCTGTGGGCCTTCGTGACTATGCCGGACAGGCCTCTGGTCGTCGGCCAGCGCGCAACATCCTCGGGGCGCGCCCAGATGGTCTGGCCGATTTCATCGGAGGATTGCGGCTCGCCCGAAACCCAGCGCGCAGCGAAAGCGCAGACGACAGCATGGAATGTGGGCTGGCCATCCTTACCGCGCACCACGGTTTCGACATGATCGACAAAGCCTACGATTTCCGCCGTGACACCAACCTCCTCAAGCAATTCACGCAAGGCCGCTTCCGCCAGCGTTTCGCCCAGTTCAACCCGCCCGCCCGGAAAGGTGAAAAGGCCCTTGGCGGGCTCCACCAGACGCTCGCCGATCAGCACGCGACCCTCGCGGAAAACACCGACGGAAGCTGCCAGCATGGGCCGGGGTGGCGGGAGGGGCTTGATCAAACGTGCTGCCCGCCGTTGATGTGCAGTTCCGCCCCGTTCACGTAAGACGATTGCTCGGTGCACAGGAACATGATCGCCTTCGCTACCTCTTCCGTGGTGCCCAGACGCCGCATGGGAATCTGGCTTTCGACAATCTTGTCGGTGCCGGGCGACAGAATCGATGTATCGATCTCGCCGGGTGAAATCGAGTTGACGCGGATGCCGCGGGACCCGAAATCAGACGCCATCTCGCGTGTCAGCGCAGCCAGCGCCGCCTTGGACGTGGCATAGGCAGCACCAGCGAAGGGATGCACCCTGCCGCCCGCGATGGAGGTCACATTCACAATCGAGCCCTTGGCCGCTTCAAGCTCGCCGAGCAGTCCCCGCGCGAGCATGATCGGTGCGAAGAAATTGACCTGAAACACCCGGTGCCAGTCATTGAAATCGGTGTTGGCCGCGCCCATCCGGCGGCCATCGGGCGATTTGGGTGAAATTCCTGCATTGTTGACCAGGGCATTGAGCTTGCCGCCCTCGACCTGCAAGCGATTCTTGATCTCGGTGATGCCGCGCATGGTATCGACCGGGTCCTCCAGATTGATCTGGACATGATCATCCGCGCCTGAGGGCCAGGGGCATTTGTCCGAGAAAGCCTGCCGCGAGCACGAGAGAATGCGCCAGCCTGCCATTGCAAAAACCTTCACCGTCGCATGGCCGATGCCGCGCGATGCGCCGGTCAACAGCATCACCGGGCGCTTGCCGGCTTCGGTCTTGGGTATGTTCATCGGCGGCATGCCCATGGCGGATAGCTCTTTCTCGGCTGAATCAGGGATAAAGCCGTGTTTTGGAGAAATCACCATCCGGTGTCTCGCGCCGAAACACAATGCGGTCATGCAGGCGGAAGGGCCTGTCGTGCCAGAATTCAATCTCCAGCGGCTTCAGGCGGTAACCTGTCCAGTGCGGAGGCCTCGGCACGTCCTGCCCCTCGTATTGCGCTTTCACCGCCTCGATCCGCGCTTCGAAGGTGGCGCGGCTATCCAGCGGCTGGGATTGCTTGCTGGCCCAGGCCCCGATGCGGCTATCGCGGGGGCGTGAGGCGAAATAAGCGTCTGCTTCCGCATCGCTGACGATCTCGACAGGGCCGCGCGCCCTCACCTGACGCTTCAGGCTCTTCCAGTGGAACACCAGACCGGCCTGCATATTGGCGGCAAGCTGGCGTCCCTTATTGCCCGTCATATGGGTGTAAACGACAAAGCCGCGCCGGTCATAACCGTTCATGAGCAATATGCGGACATCCGGCAAGTCTCCTGCACCGACAGTTGCAAACGCAAGGGCATGCGGATCATTGATCTCGGAAGCCTTCGCTTCCGCAAACCATTCCTCGAACAGGGAAAACGGATCCGTGCTCTGGGTAAAGTCACTGAACATTAACGGTCCTCTGGCATCCTGGAATGCAATTCGAGTTGGGGTTTTTCCGTGGCGTGTGGCGTTCTGGCTCACGGCGTATATGGCGCAACATTCAGGTCCCTGAAAGGGGCCTGTGTTGTCGCGGGCGCGCTTCTGGCTGCGGGATGCAGCATCACGATGCCATTTGAGCGCACTCCGGCCAGCGCGGTTGCGGCTGATGCGGATATCGCCACGGGCTCGATCAATCCTCGACCGCCCAAAGAAATGCCCCTGCCTCCGGGCCAGGTCTCGCCCTTCTCGCCTAAGCTGGACGAAGAGGACTGGCGCCGTGCCCGTGCCGCCATGGCCACGGCGCTCGATCCGCAGGGCAACGGCGGGCATGTGCTCTGGGACAATGGGGACAGCGGCAACAAGGGCTCGTTCGCGCCGGTCGGCAATCCCTTCCTGATCAAGGACGAAATCTGCCGCAGCTTTGTGGCCATGGTGTCGCTGAAGGAGCCGGATCAGTGGTTTCAGGGCAGCGCCTGCCGTGTGAGCGCAAGTGACTGGGCGATCAAGGATGTGGCGGCGGGGAAGAAGCCGGGGTGATTCGTCTGCTCTCCGATGGCTGAATTCAGATCGGCAGTTGCGAAAAACACCGGAATTCCCCACATACGCCCTCTGACGTGATCCGTTCCCGGAGCCCCTCCCGCAATGCGCAACCCCTATGACGTGCTCGGCGTGCCGAAAGGCGCCAGCGAGGCCGAGGTCAAGAAGGCCTTCCGCCGCGCCGCCAAGCAGCATCATCCTGACCGCAACCGTGATGATCCGCGCGCCCAGGAACGCTTCTCGGAACTGAACTCCGCCTATGAAATTCTCGGCGACACGGGCAAGCGCGCGCAGTTTGACCGGGGCGAAATAGGGCCGGACGGCAAGCCGAAGGGATTCGAGGGCTTCGGCAATTCCGGCGGGCCTTCGCCAGACGATCTCTTCCGGCATTTCCGCAATATGGGCGGCGGCAAGGCGGGCGGGCCGCAGCCGGGTCCCGGTGGCTTTGACGCATCCGATATCTTCGGACGCATGTTTGGCGAGACAGCGGAGCGTTCGCGCAATCCCGGAGCACAGCGTGCCCGGGCGCAGCCCGGTGCTGATGCCAATGTCACGATGAGCGTGACGCTGGAGGAAATCGCCGCCGGGCAGCCCAAACGTGTTGCCTTGCCGACGGGCCGCGACCTGGAAGTGGCAATCCCCAAGGCGCTGACCGACGGCATGACCGTGCGACTGCGTGGACAGGGCTATTCCTCACCCACCGGCGGCGAAGCGGGCGACGCGATGTTGACGATCCGCATCAAGCCGCATGAGCGCTTTACCGTTGAAGGCCGCGACCTGCGCGTGCGCATTCCCGTGCCATTGGCCGATGCGGT
Organism: uncultured Beijerinckiaceae bacterium; assembly: GCA_964247205.1. Lineage (GTDB taxonomy): Bacteria > Pseudomonadota > Alphaproteobacteria > Rhizobiales > Beijerinckiaceae > JADCCX01. The sequence goes on along the minus strand of CAXTUM010000130.1, from coordinate 2,064 downwards.
GCTGGGCGGCCCGGTCATGGTGCCGACGCTGGACGGCAATGCCGAGATCGGCATTCAGCCCATGACATCCAGCGGGCGCATTTTCCGCCTCAGGGGCAAGGGTCTGCCGGGCAAGGAGCAGCCGGGCGATCTCTATGCGGTGATCGAGATTGCGCTGCCAGCGGTGCCCGATCCGGAGTTGACGGCGCTGATGCGGAAGCGGAAAGGCTGACTGCTCTTCAACCGTTTGCTCCAGAAGCCATGCCCCACACGCCCGATTCCCTTCTCGCCACCTTCGATTCCATGGGCATCGCCCATGAGACGATCCACCACCCGGCCCTGTTCACGGTCGAACAATCGAAGGAACTGCGCGGCGAGATTGTGGGGGCGCATACCAAGAACCTGTTCCTGAAGGACAAGAAGGGGAAACTCTTTCTGGTCACTGCAGTCGAGAGCACGCAGATCGATCTCAAACGCCTGCATGAGGTGATCGGCGGATCGGGGCGTCTGTCGTTCGGCAATGCGGAGCAGATGCTGGAGCATCTGGGCGTCACGCCGGGGTCGGTGACGGCTTTCGCAGTGATCAATGACACGGGCGGCCGCGTCACCATGATTCTGGATGAGCGGCTGAAGGCCTATGACCGCATCAACGGCCATCCGCTGGTCAACACCATGACGACGGGGGTGTCGTGGGCTGACCTGCTGCGGTTTCTGGAGGCGACAGGGCATGCGCCGCAGGTGCTGAAGGTTGGAGAGACGCCTGCCTAAGCCGCCTCGTTGCCCCAGTTCTCCTGATCC
>CAXTUM010000130.1:0-1187 GCA_964247205.1 uncultured Beijerinckiaceae bacterium | reverse complement strand
GGCACCAGCACGGGAGCGGAGGGAATGCGCAGTTCGAAACCGTCCACATGGGTGGCGATCTGCGGGAATTCGGCAATCGTCAGTTCGTCACCCTCGCTGAGGACGACAGCGCGGAACATGGCGTTTTCCAGCTGGCGGACATTGCCCGGCCAGTCGTAGCGCGTGATCAGCGCCATGGCTTCCGCCCCGATGCCGCGAATGGTGCGGCCTTCCTCTGCCGCGAAACGCGCCAGAAACCGCCGGGCGAGATCGGGGATATCATCGCGGCGCTGGCGCAAGGGCGGGATGGAGATGGGGAAGACGTTGAGGCGATAGTAGAGGTCTTCGCGGAAGCGGCCCTGCTTCACAAGTTCGATCAGGTTCTGGTTGGTGGCGGAGATGATGCGGATATCGACCTTGACGGATTTCTTGCCACCGACGGGATCGACCTCGCCTTCCTGGATGGCGCGCAGCAGCTTTACCTGTGCATCGAGCGGCAGTTCGCCGATCTCATCCAAGAACAGCGTGCCGTGATTGGCCTCGACGAATTTGCCGATGTGGCGGTCCATCGCGCCGGTGAAGGAGCCTTTCTCGTGGCCAAAGAGGATGCTTTCGACTAGATTCGAGGGAATCGCGCCGCAGTTGACGGTGACGAAGGCCTTGCCGCGCCGGTCGGAACAGCCCTGGATGGCGCGGGCGATGACCTCTTTGCCGACGCCGGATTCGCCTTCGAGCAGAACCGGAATTGCGGATTTCGCCGTACGTTCGCCCAGACGGATCACGCGCTCCATCTCGGGTGATCGCGTCACAAGATCGCGGAAGGTCAGCGTGTTGGCGGAGCGGCGGTTGACCCGGCGCAATTCGCCTTCCAGCGCATCCACGCGCAGGGCATTCTTGATCGAAATCTGGAGCCGTTCAGCGCCGACAGGCTTCACCACGAAGTCCGTGGCACCGGCACGCATGGCGGAAATCACGGTCTCGATGGAGCCGTGCGCGGTCTGGACGATGACGGGCAGTGCCAGATCCATATCGCGCAGACGCCCCAGCACGCCCATGCCGTCGAGATCAGGCATCACCAGATCGAGCACGAGCAGGTCGATCCGGGGTTCGGCCTTCTCGATCTGCTTGATCGCGAGTTCACCACTTTCGACCGTGATCGGATCATAGCCCGCGCGTTTCACCAGCTCGGTGCGCAAGCGGCGCTGGAT
>CAXTUM010000129.1:0-7090 GCA_964247205.1 uncultured Beijerinckiaceae bacterium | reverse complement strand
ACCGTTCATGAGCTTCGGTGATACCGTGCGGATCGAAATGATGGATGACAAACGCCATTCCATCTTCGGTGCGATCGAACAGAAGGTCGAGAAGTATGAAGGATAAGCCCGGCGCGGCAGGGTCCTTGCCCCCGCCGCTCCTGCTGGAGGATTTTCTGCCCTACCGTCTGAATGTGCTGGCCGCCGAGGTCAGCGAGGGGCTGGCACGTGTGTATTCCGAGCGTTTCAGCCTCGATATCCCGGGCTGGCGGGTGATCGCCACGCTGGGACAATTCGGGCAGGGCACCGCCAAGGTGATCGGTGACCACAGCCACATGCACAAGACCAAGGTCAGCCGTGCGGTGATGGAGCTTGAGCGGCGCGGGTTTGTAGCGCGGTCGTCCAATCCGCAGGACAAGCGGGAGGCCTTTCTGGCGCTGACATCGCAGGGAGAGGCCATCTATCGAGAGATTGTACCTCTGGCGCAAAACTACCAGAAGGCCCTGATGCAGGCTGTGACCGTCAGCCACCGCACCGCACTTGACGATATTCTGGCCGTATTGACCATCGAAGCGCGGCGGCTGCGGCAAACTTAACCCAGCGCTAACTGCCTTTCAGGCATGCCTTCGGGATGCGCTGGCTGTCCTGCCTCCATCGTCTGCTCACAGCACTTGCCGTTGCGGCAAGCCTCGTGCTGGCCGTGGCACACCCGGCGCTGGCCAATGTCTGCCGCAGCATCGAGGCCGAGCTTGCAAGCGCCGGCCGTGGCCCGTCTTCGCGCGAGCGCCAGATTGCCGGACGCGCCGCCGTCGAGGCCCAGCAGCTTTATGCTCACATGCGCTCCATCGGCTGCGACCGGCAGACCTTCCTGTTCTTCGGCCAGCCTCCGCCGCCGGAATGCGGGGGGTATCGCGCCAGGCTGGCCCAGCTGCAATCCGCCGGACGTGCGGCTTACGGCCCCGACGAGGGACGCAGGCGGCAGCTGACGGCGATGCTGGCCAGCCACAATTGCCGGACTTCGCCCACTGCGCCTGAAGCGCGTTCGGCCCCCCTGACCGCAGGTCTCTTCGACGATGGCACGCGCCGCCGGGGCGAGATCAATTCGGATGATATCGACAGGCCACGCATCGAGGCGCGCATCCGCGGCACCGGCGGCAAGGCGGTCTGTGTGCGGACTTGCGATGGCTACTATTTCCCGCTGCATGTGCGCGGCGCGGCCCTGCAGGAGGATGGCGACAAGGTCTGCCAGTCGCTTTGTCCCGCGACGGAGACGAAGATTTTCTTCAATCCGGGCGAGATCGAGGATGCGCGCTCGCCCGAAGGCGAAACCTACGGCAATCTGGAAAACGCCTTCCGCTACCGCAAGACCTATGACGCCAGCTGCCTCTGCCGCCGCCCTGAAACCATCACTGGACAGGATCAGCCTCAGGTCCTCAATCCGCTGGATCGCAGGCCAAATGAGGATTTCGATGTGCTGAACCGCGATCCGGACGAGGATGCGCCCCTGCGCGGTATGACGCCCGTGCCGGGGCGCAGGCAGGACACGCGCCTGTTCGGCAACCGCCCGCCACCAGCACCTCCAGCTCCTCCGCAACCCCCGCCCGATGTCCCGGCCGACCGGATGGTGACATCGCAGCAGGGCGAAGTGCGCGAAATGCGCGGCAAGGACGGCGTTACGCGCAGCGTCCGTGTAATCGCGCCAGAACTTTCGCGCGGCCCATCAGGGGAAGCAGCCCCTTCAGCTCCGGACCGTGCTCCATCCCCGTGACCGCTAGCCGAAGCGGCATGAAGAGCGGCTTTCCCTTGCGGCCGGTCGCCTGTTTCAGCGCCTCGGTCCACAGGCTCCAGGTCTGGTCGCTGAACGGTGCCGCCGGGAGATGCTCAATCGCTGACCGGATGTAGTCGGGTTCGGTGATCACACCCGCCGCATCGCCGAAGACCAGGTCGCGCCAGCCCGTGATATCACCGAAAACAGCAAGATTTCCGCGCACGGCATTCCACAGGGCCTCTGCCTTGTCCGGCGCAAGGCCCTGTGCCGTCAGCCGCGATGCAGCGATGGAATAAGGCATCTCGTGCAGGCCCTTTGCGGTCAGCACCATCACTTCCGCAGGATCAAATTTGGTGGGCGCGCGTGACAGCTTGTCCAGCGCGATCAATCCGGCGAGATCGTCTAGATGCTGCACGGGGCGCACGGACTCAGATGTTCCGGTGAGCACGGCGACGGCAGCCAGAGCCATCGGTTCGACTCCCGCGTCGCGGAACGAGCGCAGCGACAGCGTGCCCTTGCGCTTCGACATTTCCTCGCCCGACGCCGCGATAATCAGGTTGTGGTGCGCGAAGCGTGGCGGAACCGCACCAAGAGCCCGGAACAGCTCGATCTGCACGCTGGTGTTGGCAACGTGATCCTCGCCCCGGATGATATCCGTCACGCCCATGTCAATGTCGTCGATGACGGAGGCAAAGGTGTAAAGCACCGTGCCATCCTCACGCACCAGCACCGGGTCGGACAGAGCCGATGTCTCGATGCGGGCAGGACCGCGCACGCCGTCCTCCCATTCCACGGCTTGTCCCGAAAGCCTGAATCGCCAGTGCGGCTTGCGGCCCTCGGCTTCCAGCACAGCTTTCTCATCGTCCGTGAGTTTCAGCGCCGCGCGGTCATAGACGGGAGGCAGGTTGCGGGCCTGTAGCCGCTTGCGCTTGCGGTCCAGTTCACCCGGCGTTTCATAGGCCGGGTAGATCAGGCCTGCCGCCTTCAGGCGCCCGAATTCCGTGGCATAAAGCGCCACTCGATCCGACTGTTTTTCCAGCCGGTCCGGCGTGATGCCGAGCCAAGCCAGATCCTCGATGATGGCCGCGGCAAAGACCTCTGTCGAGCGCTCGCGGTCGGTATCATCCAGACGGAGAATGAAGGTCCCACCCGCCTTTTTGGCGATCAGCCAGTTCCACAGCGCGGTGCGTGCGTTGCCGATGTGGAGATAGCCGGTGGGCGATGGTGCGAAGCGGACTGTGATGCTCATGTCTGCTTCTAGTGCCGGGCGGGCTTAGGCTCAACTATCGTCTTGCTGCCAAAGTCGATAACCCGAACCGTTGCGCTTGACGGGTCAAGGCGCAATAGGTGTCTGCAATCAGAAAAACCTCCGGAGGATCGCCATGACGGCTCCAAGCGCCCCCATCGGAACCCGCTATGCCGCACTGCACGCGGACAGCCACAAGCACCCGCAGGCCTTCTGGCGGGAGGCCGCGCGCGCCATCGACTGGTTCAGATTTCCGCAGACCACGTTCGACCCGAAAGCCGGTGTCTATGGTCTCTGGTATACGGATGGGCTGTGCAATACCTGCCACAACGCCGTGGACCGGCAAGTGGCTGCCGGACGCGGCAAGCAGGCGGCATTCATCTATGACAGTCCGGTCACCGACACCAGGCGCACAATCACCTACGCCGAGCTTCTGACCGAGGTGACGGCGACCGCCCGCATGATCCTCGACAGCGGCATCAAAAAGGGCGACCGCGTCATCATCTACATGCCGATGATCCCTGAAGCGATCATTGCGATGCTGGCCTGCGCGCGCATCGGTGCGGTGCATTCCGTCGTTTTCGGCGGCTTTGCGGCGAAGGAGCTGGCGACACGCATTGATGATTGCGGGCCCAAACTGATTATGGCGGCCTCTTGCGGTATAGAAGGGCAGAAGATCGTGCCCTACAAGCCCTTGCTCGACGAGGCGATCAGTCTGGCGCAACACAGGGTGAAAAAGGTGATCCTGCTGCAGCGTCCGCAACTCGCAGCAACAATGATCAAGGGCCGCGATCAGGACTGGGCCAAGGCGCTCTCCGCCGCGAAAAAATCGGTGAAGGCCGGAAACGGCGTGCCTTGCGCGAAGCTCAAGGCTACTGATCCGCTTTATATCCTCTACACCTCCGGCACGACGGGCAAGCCCAAGGGCGTGGTGCGCGACAACGGCGGCCATATGGTGTCGCTGCAATGGTCGATGACCAATCTCTACGGAGTGCGCGCGGGCGAGGTCTTCTGGGCGGCGTCCGATATCGGCTGGGTCGTCGGCCACAGCTACATCGTCTACGCGCCGCTGCTCGCGGGCTGCACCTCCATCATCTACGAGGGCAAACCCGTTGGAACACCGGATGCCGGAGCCTACTGGCGGGTGATCGCTGAGCATGGCGTCACCACGCTGTTCACCGCACCCACGGCGTTCCGCGCGATCAAGAAAGAGGATTCACAGGCGAAACTGATGGCGGGGCATGACCTGTCGAAGTTCCGCGTGCTCTTCCTCGCGGGAGAACGCGCCGATCCCGACACCGTGCAATGGGCCGAAACCATCCTCAACCGCCCGGTCATCGACCATTGGTGGCAGACCGAAACGGGCTGGTGCATCGCGGGCAATCCGCTGGGTGTCGAGCCTTTGCCGGTGCGTCACGGCGCGCTCTCGGCTCCGATGCCGGGCTACGACGTGCAATGCCTCGATGAAGGCGGCAAGCCGGTTGCGGCGGGCGTCATGGGCTCCATCGCCGTGAAGCTGCCGCTGCCGCCTGGCGCATTGCCGACACTCTGGAAACAGGAAGAGCGCTTCAAGGAGGCCTATCTTGCGCAATTCCCGGGGTATTACTCCACATCGGACGCCGGGATCATCGATACCGACGGGATGATCACTATTCTGGGCCGTACCGATGACATCATCAATGTGGCGGGGCATCGGTTGTCCACGGGCGGCATGGAGGAGGTCATCGCCTCGCATCCGGCAGTGGCGGAATGCGCTGTTGTCGGCATCGCGGATGAGCTCAAGGGCGAGGTACCCTGCGGCTTCATGGTGCTGAAATCAGGCGTGAACGAAACTTCCGATGAGGTTGAAAAGGGTTGCGTGAAGCTCGTGCGCGACAAGATCGGCCCGGTGGCTGCCTTCAAGCTGGCCATCGTGGTGCCGCGCCTGCCCAAGACAAGGTCGGGAAAGATCCTGCGCGGCACGATCAAGAAGATCGCGGACCGCACACCCTGGACCATGCCTGCCACAATTGATGATCCGGCTGTTCTGGACGAGATTGCGGCGGCCATGCGGGCGAAGGGGCTCAAGCTCTGAACGCAACGCAATCCGCTTGCCGCATTGCCATCGTTTCGCGCATAACCCTTCAAAATCCTGCCGAGGACAACGCCCATGACGCCTGAGCCCATCGCCGCCTTTTCCCGCATCGGCGAGGAGAATGCCTTCGCCGTGCTGGCGCGCGCCACGCAGCTCATGCGCGAGGGCAAGGATGTCATCAATCTGGGGATCGGCCAGCCCGACTTCGCCACGCCGCCCAATATCGTGGAAGCTGCGATCAAGGCCTTGCGCGACGGGCACCACGGCTACACGCCCGCCAATGGCATATTGCCGTTGCGCGAGGGCGTCGCCGCCGATCTGCACCGGCGCTACGGCGTCTCGGTGTCGCCCGAGGAGGTGATGATCATGCCGGGCGGCAAAGTCACCATGTTCATGGCGATTCTGATGTTCGGCGAGCCGGGCGTCGATATCATGTATCCCGACCCCGGTTTTCCGATCTATCGCTCGATGATCGAATTCACGGGCGCCACGCCCATCCCCGTGCCGATCCGCGAGGAGAACAATTTTGCCTTCTCGGCGGAGGAAACGCTCGCCCTGATCACGCCGAAGACCCGGCTGCTGATCGTCAATTCACCGGCCAATCCCACGGGCGGCGTCACGCCAAAGGCCGAAGTTGACAAGCTGGTGAAGGGCCTCGCCAACCGCCCGCGCGTCGCCGTCATGTCGGACGAGATCTACGACCAGATGCTCTATGACGGCGAGAAGCATGTCTGTCTTTTGAGCTATCCCGAGATTCGCGACCGGACCATTCTGCTGAACGGCTGGTCCAAGACCTACGCCATGACAGGCTGGCGTCTGGGCTATTCCATCTGGCCCGGCAAACTCTATGAGGCCGCGCGCAAGCTCGCGGTCAATTCCTTCTCCTGCGTCAACGCACCCGCACAATGGGCGGCGCTGGAAGCACTGACGGGGCCGCAGGATGCAGTGGCCAGCATGGTGGCGGAATTTGATCGCCGCCGGAAAGCCGTGGTCGCCGGGCTCAACAGCCTGCCCGGCGTTTCCTGCGCCACGCCGACCGGCGCGTTCTACGCCTTCCCCAATGTTTCCGGAACGAAATGGAAAGCCAAGGCGCTGGCCTCGGCGTTGCTGGAAGACGCAGGCGTCGCCACCATTGGAGGGCCGGATTTCGGTGTCTTCGGTGAGGGTTATATCCGCCTTTCCTATGCCAACAGCCTGGAGAATATCGACCGGGCGCTGGGCCGGATGCGGGATTTTCTGGAGCGCAAGAACGCTGCTTGAAGCAAAAAAAACTGCACAAGGCCAAGGCCATAAACCTACTGCGTAATCAGCGCCTTGATCTCGGCCCGCATCGGCTCCGCCGCCACCAGAATCCGCTTCACCGCAAAAAAATCGAGCGCACTGAACCCGGCCACTTTCGGCTGCACCAGATGCACCTTAGCCGATGCGTTCGCGAGCTTCGCTTCCGTGATCGCCATCTGCATGATCTGGGATGCGCCCAGCGTCGCATCCAGCACGGAGGGCTGTGTCAATGCGTCGTCCGACTCCGGACCACCCACGACATCAATGGCGATGATCAGATCACAGGGCACGGGCATGCGGTCGAAAGGCAGCGGATTGGCCGCCGCTCCGTCGATATGCAGCCGGTTGTTGATGGAAACCGGCTTCACGAGGCCGGGAATTGCGAGGGATGCTGCCACGGCGGGGCGGATGAGCCCTTCACTGATCGCGGCTTCTTCCCTGCCGTAGAAATCGGTCGATACCGCGACAAACGGCATGCGCAGATCGGAAAAGCGTTCCGGCATCGACGGCAGCCAGAACTCGCGCAGAATGGTCTCTCCATCGACCTGCACGATACTGCCGAAAGCGCCGGAGAAAATATCCGAGAATGAGCCGGTGCGCGCCCGGAAGATCTTCGCCATCACATCGGTGCGGTCGCGGAAGACTTTCAGCGCATGCTCGCGGATCGCTTTGGCGGAATAACCCGCCGCATAGGCCCCGCCGATGATCGCGCCGATGGAGGTGCCGGTGATCGCGACGGGGC
>CAXTUM010000128.1:0-7190 GCA_964247205.1 uncultured Beijerinckiaceae bacterium | reverse complement strand
GTCCCAGTCGCGCACGCTCTTGCCGCATTCCTGCAGCGCGATCTCGGGGTCCTTGTTCGTGCGCAGCATGCGGCTGATGTTGGTGAGTTCCGTGGCGAAGAGGAACGAATGCACCTTGCGGCCCGATTTCGACAACGCGTGCAGGAAATGCAGGAAGATGCGGCTGTAATCCCCCATGGAACCTGAAATATCGCAGATCGCTACGATGGGCGGGCGCTTGACCTGATGCGACCGGAACTTGAGATCGATCATCGCTCCGCCGCCGCGCATGGAGGCGCGCAGCGTGCGGCGCGGATCGAGAAAGCGGCCATGGGCGGCGGGTGTCCAGCGGCGCGTGGTGACATGATCGAGCGGCAGCACCAGCTTCGCAATCTCGCGCTTGGCCTCGGCGATCTCCTGCGCGGTCATGCGCTCAAAATCACGCGAGCGGAAGACTTCGGCATCGGACATGGTCATGGTCGAGTCGAGCTCGATCTTGGGCTTCTCCTTGAACTCGCGATCCTGCACACCACCGAACATCGCATCCGATACGCGGGCCAAAGGCTTGGGCTCGCTGCTCTCCTTCTTCAGCGGCGAATAGGGCGAGAGCATCTGGATCATCTTCTCGATCAGGCTGCGCCTGCGCCAGAACAGCCGGAACGCCTGATCGAAGAGGATGGACTGGTCACGCTTGGTGACGAAGACGCTGTGCAGCGTCCAGTAAAGGTCCTCGCGCCCGCCAATGCCCGCGACCTGCACGGCCTCGACGGCGTCGATCACGGTGCGGGGGCCGACCGGAATGCCCGCAGTGCGCAGCGCGCGGGCGAAGAAGGCGATGTTGTCGGCGATGTGGCCAGGTGTGAGGGTGCTCATACGCGCCGCACCTCCACGCCATACTCATTGCCGCGTTTCAGCGTCACGATCCTGTCGCCCGGCGAAATCCGCCCCAGTTCCATCTCGCCATCCGGCAGCACGGCGATTCCCGCATCCCCACGGAAAACAATCACCTGATCACCCTGCGCCAGCGCGGCGGCGGCAAACCGGCGCAGCCCCGAGAGATACGGCTCTTTCCGCCAGTTCGCCGGGCTTGCAGGATCAACGGTGACAAACAGCGAGTTGGATCCGGGATAGATCGACAGCACGAATTTCGAGACTTCCGGCTTCCATTCCGGCCCAAGCTCGTCATTCTCGATCCACTGGCACCAGAAGGCGCGGCAGACCGGCGGTCTTGTCTCGTGGATGCCGCAGCCGCGTCCCTGCGCGATATGCCTACACCAGCGGCCGGAAGGCTTGGCCAGTTCCGGCACGGGAAAGAGCTTGCAGCAGAGCGTGCAGGAGCCGCAGGAGCGATTGCTCACCCCTTCGACTCCGCTTTCATCTCCGCCTTCACCTGATCCAGAATCTCCTTCATCTTCGAGCCCTGCATCTTCGCGATATCGTCCTGGTATTTCAGCAGCACGCCCAGCGTGTCGCTGACCATGGCCGGATCGAGCGCCACGGCGTCAAGCTCCACAAGCGCCGTCGCCCAGTCCAGTGTTTCAGCCACGCCAGGCGATTTGAACAGGTCCTCCTGCCTGATGCGCTGCACGAAGCTGACGATCTGTTTCGTGAGCTTCAGCGGGGCCTGCGGGGCCTTGGCCTTCACGATGGCAAGTTCGCGCGCGGCATCGGGATAATCCACCCAGTGATAAAGACATCGCCGCTTCAGCGCGTCGTGAATCTCGCGCGTGCGGTTCGACGTGATGATGACGATGGGCGGGGCTTTCGCCCTGATCGTGCCCATTTCCGGCACCGTGACCTGAAAGTCCGACAGCACCTCCAGAAGGAAGGCCTCGAAGGCTTCATCCGTGCGGTCGAGTTCGTCGATCAGCAATACGGGCGGGCCGGAGCCATCATCCTCCAGTGCCTGCAGCAGCGGCCGCTTGATCAGGTAGCGCTCGGAAAAGACGTCCGATTGCAGCGCCGTGCGGTCGCGGTCACCCGCTGCTTCCGCCAGCCTGATCGCCATCATCTGCCCGGCATAATTCCATTCATAGACGGCGGAGGCGACATCGAGGCCTTCGTAGCATTGCAGCCGGATCAGCTTGCGCCCAAGGGCAGAAGCGAGGACCTTGGCGATCTCTGTCTTGCCGACACCGGCCTCGCCTTCCAGAAACAGCGGACGGCCCATCCTGAGGGCCAGAAACAGCACGGTGGCGAGCGAGCGGTCGGCGACGTAGCTGGCGGATGTGAGGAGATCGGCGGTGGCGTCGATGGAGATAGGATTTGGGGTCATGCAAAAGACATAGCGCGGGCTTATCGAAAGTGCATCAGCGATTTGTCACAGGTTCGTGCCTGCGGTGTTGTCATCAACTGTCAAAGTTGACATTCCGGATAAATGGAACAAAGATAGAACGACGATCTTAAAAAGGAGGACCACATGACAAATGCAGAAACCGCCAAAGCCTTCACCGACCTGCTGAAAGCAGGCGACCACACGGGTGCCGCAAAAATGTTCAACGCGGTCAGCATTGTCAGCATCGAGGCCATGGAAGGCCCCATGGCCCGCGTCGAGGGTGCTGCCGCTGTGCAGGCCAAGAGCGACTGGTGGTATGGCGCACACGAAGTGCACAGCGTGACGGCGGAAGGTCCCTATGTGAACGGCAACCAGTTCGCCGTCCGCTTCGCCATGGATATCACCATGAAGGAAACCGGCGTGCGTCACAAGGGATCGGAAGTCGGGCTCTATACGGTGAAGGACGGCAAAATCGTGGAAGAGCAGTTCTTCTACGGACAGTGAACACAAATGGAGCCCAGCTTGCACCGGGCTCTCTGTTTCATATCAGCCGCAAACCCACTGCCCTACTTTGAATACACCAGCACCTTGAAGGTGTTGGGGAAGAAGGTGTTGGCGTAATAGGGCGAAACCGAGGTCGTCACCTTCTTGGCGAAGTCGGCGGAACCTTCGGCTGTCACGGCATAGAGTTTCTTCGTCTTCGAATCCATGGCCAGCGACCGCACGCCTGCATGCGTACCCAAAGCCTCGCTCTGCTTGTAGGTGTTGGCATCCACCTGCTCGAAGATGTTCATGACCGCGTTGACGCCGTTGGTCATGAAAATGCGCTTGAGTTCGCCATCGTAGACAATGCCGTCGTTGCCGCCGCCGATTTCGGAAGTGAAGATGACCTTGCCGTTTTCAGAATCCATGACAGCGAATGAAGGCTTCACCTTGTCGCTGCCACGGCACGCCAGGAAGATGCGGCTGTTGGCGAGGTCGAGTGCAATGGAGTTGGTTGCAGCACAGCCCGGCGTCGGCCATTCCGCCGCGATCTTCATCGTCTTCATGTCGAACTTGTAAACGAGATCGAGATCGCGTGACGCCATGTAGAGGTTGCCCTTTCCGTCAGCCTCGGCATGCTCCGGCTTCTTCGTCTTGACCGCGATGACACCCACCTTCTCGAGCCCGGGTGCCTGCAGTACGACGAGATCGGTGCCTTCCTTGCCGGACGCCATGTTGACGAGGATGCGCTTGCTCACCGGATCATAATGGCTGGTGTCGAGTTCCTCGCCCAGCTTGATCGGATCGCGCGCTTCCAGCGTCGACATTTTGAACGGCGTGATGGTGCCATCCTCGTTGTTGGAGATGCCGAGATCGAACTCGGGCATTAGGGTTGCGCCGTTGGAGCTTTGCGCCGTGGTTTTGTCGACCGTCCGGATCAGCTTCTTCGCCGCCGTATCATAGACCTGCAGGCCTTCCTTGCGGTGGCCGATGTAGAGGCGGCTGGAGGCCTGGTCCAGAGCCAGATAATCCCACGCGCTGCCCTTGCCCTCGATTGTCGTGACGCTTTCGAGCTTCCAGCCGTCAAAAGCCCGAGCTGCGGTCGAGACGGTGGCGAGCAGCGCGCAGGCGCTTGTGATGAGTGCTTTTTTCATGGCTTTTCCCCGCTGATCGCCCGGCTTGACCAGCCTGTTTTTGTTCGTGGGAAATCCCGGGCCGGCGAGATTTGTCCAGCCGCATCCCGCCCGCCGACGCGGGCGGGGAATGCAATATCCTACTTCGCCGTCGCGCTCATCACCGCCCGCTTCGCCATCACGCCGATGAGATGGGCGCGGTATTCCGCCGACGCGTGGATATCCCCGTTCAGGCCCTTGGCGGCAGCCTTGAGTCCATCCACCGATTTGGCGTTGAACCGGGCCGACAATGCCGTCTCGGCATCCTTCCAGCGGAACACGCCGTTCTCGCCCGCTCCCGTGACAGCGACGCGCACGGCGGAGCCCTTCTTGGCCACCGCGACACCGACCAGCGCATAGCGGGAGGCGGGGTTACGGAACTTGGCGTAGGCGAATTTCGACGACACCGGCACAATGATTTTCGTGATCATCTCGCCATCAGCCAACGCCGTCGCAAACATCCCCTGAAAGAACTCATCCGCCGCCACCTTGCGCTTGTTGGTCACGATGGTCGCACCCAGCGCCATCAAGCCAGCGGGATAATCTGCCGCCGGATCGTTGTTGGCGACCGATCCGCCGATGGTGCCGCGGTGGCGCACATGCGGATCGCCGATGCCTTCCGCCAGTGCGGCGAGGCCGGGCAGATGCTGCTTCACATGAGCCGAACCGGCCACCTCGGCATGGGTCGTCATCGCACCGATGACGATAGTCTTGCCCTTGACCTCGATGCCCTTGAGATCATCAACCTTACCCAGATCGATGATGTTGGCGGGTGAGGCCAGCCGGTTCTTCATCGTGGGCAGAAGCGTCTGGCCACCCGCCAGCAGCTTGGCGTCATCGGCCTTGGCCAGAAGATTCGCCGCCTGCCGGGCCGAGGTCGCGCGGTGATATTTGAAATCGTACATGGTGGTTCTCCCTGTTCTGGTTGCCCTCATCCGTCTCGCTTGGCTAGCCACCTTCTCCCGTAAACGGGAGAAGGGTTGGTGCGAGTCCTTCTCCCGCTTGCGGGAGAAGGTGCCCGAAGGGCGGATGAGGGAAAGATTATTCTGCAGCCATTTTTCTGATCGTCTTCTGCGCTGCCCTCCACACCGCTTGCGGCGTGGCGGGCATTGCGATGTCCTCGTGTCCCAGCGCATCGGTGATGGCATTGATCACCGCGGGCGGCGCCGCGATGGCTCCGGCCTCGCCGCAGCCCTTGATGCCGAGCGGATTGGATGGCGCGGCTGTCGAGTTGAAGCCGAGACTGTAGGACGGCAGGTCATCGGCGCGCGGCATGCCGTAATCCATGAAGGATGCCGTCAGCAGCTGGCCGTTCTTGTCATAGACTGTGCCCTCGTGCAGCGCCTGACCGATGCCCTGGGCGATGCCGCCATGGACCTGACCTTCCACAATCATCGGGTTGATGATGGTGCCGAAATCATCGACGGCAGTCCATTTCTCGACCCTGGTGACGCCGGTGTCCGGATCAATCTCGACCTCGCAAATGTGCACGCCTGCCGGGAAGGTAAAATTGGTCGGATCGTAGAACGCGCCTTCCTTGAGGCCCGGCTCCAGCTGCTCGCCCGTGAACTTGTGGGCGACATACGCCTGAAGCGCCACCTCACCGAAAGCCATGGACTTGTCCGTGCCTTTCACGGTGAAGCGCCCGTCCTTGAAGTCGATGTCGGCTTCCGCGGCTTCCATGCAGAGCGCCGCCACTTTCTTCGCCTTGGCCTCAACCTTGTCCAGCGCCTTGACGATGGCGGACATGCCGACAGCGCCGGAGCGCGATCCGTAGGTGCCCATGCCCATCTGCACCTTGTCGGTGTCGCCGTGGATGATGGCAACCTGCTCGATGGGGATGCCGAGACGGCCCGAGACAAGCTGCGCAAACGTCGTTTCATGACCCTGACCATGGCTGTGCGAACCCGTCAGCACTTCCACCGTGCCAACAGGATTGACGCGGACCTCAGCTGATTCCCACAGGCCCACACCGGCGCCGAGTGATCCGACGGCTGCCGATGGCGCGATGCCGCAGGCTTCGATATACGCGGAGTAACCGAGGCCGCGCAGCTTGCCGTTCCTGGCGCTGTCGCGTTTGCGCTTGCCGAAGCCCGCGACATCGGCGAGCTTGAGCGCCTGCTTCATCGAGCCAGCATAGTCGCCTGCGTCATACATCATGATGACCGGCGTCTGGTGCGGCCATTTCCGGATGAAGTTCTTCATCCTGAACTTGGCCGGATCCTGGCCGAGCTGGCGCGCAGCGCATTCCACCAGACGCTCAACCACGAAGGTGGCCT
Organism: uncultured Beijerinckiaceae bacterium; assembly: GCA_964247205.1. Classification (GTDB taxonomy): domain Bacteria; phylum Pseudomonadota; class Alphaproteobacteria; order Rhizobiales; family Beijerinckiaceae; genus JADCCX01. Next base: position 1,002 of record CAXTUM010000128.1, on the reverse strand, counting down.
CTGGGCGGCCCGCGCCGCGATAGGCATCGACCGGCGCAGTGTTGGTGTAGACCGTCTCGACCTCGGCATAGATCGCCGGGATATCGTACTGGCCCGACAGCAGCGGCGCGTAGAGATAGGTCGGCACGGCAGAGGCGAAGGTGGAGAGATATGCTCCCAGATTGGCGCGGGTCTTGACGCGCACCGCCAAAATCTTGCCCTCGCCGTCCATCGCCATTTCAGCGTGCGTCAGGTGATCGCGGCCATGGGCGACGCAGAGGAATTCCTCCGTGCGGTCCGCGACCCATTTCACCGGGCGGCCCACCTTCTTCGCGGCCCAGACGCAGACCGTCTCTTCCGCATAGACATAGATCTTGGAGCCGAAGCCGCCGCCCACGTCAGGCGCGATCACGCGCAGCTTGTGCTCCGGCGCAATGCCGATGAAAGCTGACAGGATGAGCCGCGCCACATGCGGGTTCTGGCTCGTGGTGTAGAGCGTGAAGGCCTCTTCGCCCGCATCATAATCACCGATGGCCGCGCGGGGTTCCATGGCGTTGGGGACGAGGCGGTTGTTGACGAGATCGATCTTCGTCACGTGCTTGGCCGCCTTGAAGGCAGCATCCGTCGCGGCCTTGTCGCCGAGGTGCCAGTCGAACACCACGTTGTCCGGCGCGACGTCATGGATTGTCGAGACGCCCTTGGCTGTCGAGGTCGCGAGATCGACGACCGCGGGCAGCACGTCGTAATCCACCACGACCTTTTCGGCGGCGTCGCGCGCCTGCTCGATGGTCTCGGCGATGACGACGGCGACGTGATCGCCCACGTAACGCACCTTGCCGTCGGCAAGGGCGGGATGCGCGCCCGCCTTCATCGGCGAGCCGTCCTTGGAGTGAATCATCCATCCGCAGATCAGCCCGCCCACCTTGTCGGCAGCGAGGTCCGCACCTGTGAGGATGCCCACGACGCCGGGCATGGCCATCGCCGCCTTGCTGTCGATCTTCTTGATTTTCGCATGCGCATGCG
>CAXTUM010000127.1:0-7219 GCA_964247205.1 uncultured Beijerinckiaceae bacterium | reverse complement strand
CGCTGGCCCGGCCAGGGCAGCGCCGTCTACGCGGTCAACGGCATCGTCGGCGGCTCTATGGAGTCGGGCTTCAGCCAGGCGGATGTGGCGACATGGGCCTACACAGGCACGGGCATCTGGGAAGGACGCGGCAAGGTCGAGGAATTGCGCGCCATCGCCAATCTCTATCCCGAAAGCGTGCATCTCGTGGTGCGCAAGGGCCTCGGCGTGAAATCACCGGCTGATCTCAAAGGCAAGCGCGTGTCGCTGGATGAACCGGGTTCGGGAACGCTGGTCAATGCGCGCGCGATCCTGGGAGCCTACGGAGTCAAGGAAGCCGACATCAAGGCCGAATTCGTGAAGCCGAACCAGGCGGCCGAGAAGCTGCGCGACGGCTCGGTCGATGCTTTCTTCTTCACCGGCGGTTACCCTGCCGGTGCGATCACGGAGCTGGCGTCAGCCGCAGGTGGAATCGAACTGGTGCCGATCTCGGGGCCGGAAGCAGCCAAATTGCGCGAAACTGCGAAATTCTTCGCTGCTGACGAGATTCCGGCTGGCACCTACAAAGACATTGGTGCTGTTGCGACGGTCGCTGTCGGCGCGCAGTGGATCACGACCTCCAAGGTTTCAAATGAAGTTGTCTATGATGTGACCAAGGCCATGTGGAGCGCCAAGACCCGCACGGCGCTCGATACCGGCCATGCCAAGGGCAAGGCCATCACGCCTGCGACGGCGCTGGTCGGGCTGGGCATTCCGCTGCATCCTGGCGCCGAGCGCTTTTACAAGGAAGCCGGCATCCTGAAATGATCGGGAGCTGCCCGATCAAAAAGAAAGGCCGGCGTTCCCAACGGAACGCCGGCCTTTTCCTTGTCCCCATCCGCAGGCTTTAAAAACCCGCGCATGTCATTGGACATCCATTTAACCCCCGTTGATCCTTCGGCCACGCCAGGCGCAGCCTACGGCAGAGGTATCGCGGTTCACCCCATGGACCTGCGGTGCGGGTGGCATACCCGCGGAGGCATAGGGAGGTGAGCCGGATCTCGTTTAGCGGTCGTTCTCCCGGACGGAAAACCGGGGACCACTTTTCCTGGTCGAACTCCTCTAGCTGCCCTGTCCGCCGCCCAGCACCGTCACGGCGCGGCGGTTCTGGGACCAGCAGCTGATATTGTCGCAAACCGCAACCGGACGCTCCTTGCCGTAGGAGATGGTGCGGATGCGGGAAGCGGAAACGCCCTTGGCAGAGAGATAGTTCTTCACGGATTCGGCGCGCCGAGCGCCGAGTGCGAAGTTGTACTCGCGGGTGCCGCGCTCATCGGCATGGCCTTCCACGGTGAAGGAATACTGGCCATAGCGGGCCAGCCATTGCGACTGCTTCTCCAGTGTCGCCACAGCGGTGGAATTCAGTTCCGAGGAATCCGAATCGAAGAAGACGCGGTCACCCACGTTCACCACGAAATCCTGCGGTGAGCCAGGGACGGCAGCACCGCCAGCGCCGAAGCCGGTCCCTCCGGCACCAGCGCCATCCTTGTCGCTGCGCGCGCACGCACCCAGCGCCAGCGCCACGGAAAGCGCCATGCCCAGCTTGAAGCTCCGGCGTGTGATGTCACCCGAAAACATTGATTTCTCCTGTCAGGCCAGTGTCAGCCGCCCTGCGTTCGTTGATGTGAACATTAAACTTTCGCAGGTTAACGAAATCCCCCGTCAACCTTTCCAGACCCCTGCAAACCGGCAGCAAAAGGGCTTAATTGCGGCGGATGGTTAATGATCTGCTGATGGAAGAGGTTCAATACCCCGGTGTTCATTCGGCGGCGATGCGCTGCACGCCGATCTGTGACAGCCAGGCCCGGAGGGCGGCGGGCTTCAATGGCTTGTTGAGGACCTGTACCTCGAAGGTTGCGGCCTGCTCCCGCAATTCCGCCGTGCGGTCGGCGGTCAGCAGGATGGCTTTCACGGGCACTTTCACGGATTTGCGGATCGCGCGGATCGCCGCAAGGCCATTGCCGCGATCCAGGTGATAATCCGCGATGATAGCGTCCGGTGTGCCCTTCAGGCGCTTCAGCACTGCAATGGCCGAGCGATCATCGGCAGCGGTCATGACCTCGCAGCCCCAGCCGCCGATCAGAAGGCGCATGCCCTCCAGAATGGCGGGTTCGTTGTCGATGCACAGAATTCTCAACCCGCTGATGGCCGAAGGGACTGGTTGAATACTCTGTGGAGCCGGCATCACGGAGAGCGAGGCTGTGATCGGCACTTCGAGCGTGAAAATGGAGCCCTTGCCGGGCAGGGAATAGAGCGCGATGCGGTGATCGAGCACCTTTGCGATGCGCTCGACGATGGAGAGGCCAAGGCCAAGGCCGCGGGCTATCAGCGCGCCCTGATCCAGCCGCTGGAACTCGCGGAAAATATGCTTCTGCCGGTTCTGCGGGATGCCGATGCCGGTATCGCAGACATCGATGCGCAGCTTGCCGCGTCTGCGGCGGCATCCAACCAGAATGCGGCCGGATGGGGTGTACTTGATTGCATTCGAGATGAGGTTTTGCAGCAGCCGCCTGAGCAGGCGGCGGTCGGTGCGAATGGAAAGCGAGCAGGGAACGAAAGTCAGCGGAAGGCCTTTTGCCTTCGCCATGGGTCCGAACTCGATGGCGAGCTGGCGGAAAAGTTCATCAACCCTGACCGCGCCAAGATCCGGCTTCATGCTGCCGGAATCGAGTTTCGAGATATCCAGAAGTGCCGTCAGGATCTCCTCGACAGCATCCAGCGAGGCATCCGCATTGCGGGCGAGGGAGGCAGCCTCCTCGCCTGTCATGCGCTCGACCAGCGATGACGTGTAGAGCCGTGCGGCATTCAGGGGCTGCAGGATGTCATGCGAGGCCGCAGCCAGAAAACGGGTCTTCGAGAGATTGGCCTCATCCGCATCCGCCTTGGCGCGGCCCAGCGCCAGATTGGCGCTGGTCAACTCTTCCGTCCGTTCCCGGACGCGCTTTTCCAGCGTTTCGTTTGCGCTGGCCAGCGCTTCTTCCGCAGATACGCTGGCGGTGATGTCCGTGTAGGTTGTCACACGGCCGCCATCGGGAAGGTGGTTCGAGCGGATATCGATCACCATGCCGCGGGTGGGAAGGCGGAGGCGGACAGGTGCTGTGTCATAGACATAGCTTCTGAGCCGTTCTGCCACGACTTCCTTGCCGGTGCTGTCGCCATAGAAGCCGCGTTCGGCATTGAACGAGACAATGCTCTCAAGCCTCGTGCCGGTCTGCACAAGTTCGGGCGGCAGGTCGAAAATGTCGCGGAAGGCGCGGTTGGAAGCCAGCAACTGGAGATCACTGTCGAAAACCGTCATGCCCTGCTGGGCGTGATCCAGTGCGTGCTGCAATAATGCCCGGTTCTGCTGGATTGCGGCGGAAGCTTCATCCAGCACACGCAAAGCAGCATCCGACGACAGGTTACGTCGCCGCAGCATCAGGGAGAGCACCAGACGCGATGATGATGCGCCAATGGCTGAGGCCAGAAGATGCTCGGCAAACCGCATAGTGTGCGGGTCGGCTTCTTGTCTGCCGGCTGTTGCGCCGTCACGGCTCGCTTCGAAAGTCTGGAAGGCTGTGCGCGTGCGTTCCTCCCCGAGATAACGCGACACTGTCTGGCGCAGCTCGTCTACTGTAACGGTCGAACGCCAGAGACGGAAAGCGGGTCCTGCGGTGATGGAATCCTGATTGATGAAGAGATTGGCCTGCAAGCGCTCGACGGCTGTCGGCTGCCGGGTGAGAGAGGTGCTGATAAAAGCCGTGATATTCGCTGCGAGACTGACGAAAACACCATGCACCAGCGGATGCGCTTCGATCCCGAACAACTGATTAGGCTTCAGGGCTGACAACCCGAACAGGCCGTCACTGATGATCCCCCCGAACATTGCATTCTCCGGACCGAAGCTGGGCAGCAATAGCGTATAGGCCCAGACACCGATGCCTGTCAGAAGTCCGGCAATGGCGCCCCGCGCTGTCGCCCTGTGCCAGTACAGGCCGCCCAGCAGCGCAGGCCCGATCTGCGCGATGGCCGCGAAGGCGAGCAGTCCGATCGAGGCCAGCGCCGCATCTCCCGCCGCGCGATAGTAGGCATAACCCAGCAGCAGCACGACGACGATGGCGATCCGGCGGACCAGCAGGATCATCCCGCCCATGTCCTTGATCGGCCGCGTCGTGCGCTGACGCAGGGCAAGAGGCATGAAAAGGTCGTTGGAGATCATGACGGCAAGCGCCACGCATTCGACAATGACCATGGCAGTTGCAGCAGAAAGACCGCCGATCAGCACGATGAGCGCCACCGCACCTGCGCCATCCTGCAATGGCAAGGCCAGGACGGTCAGATCGCGGTCGATCTGACCGTGGGGGAAGACCAGAAGTCCTGCGACAGCAATGGGAATGACAAAGAGATTGATCGCCACGAGATAGGCCGGGAACATCCAGGCGGCCTGCCGGACATCGGACTGGTCGCGGTTCTCCACAACGGTGACGTGGAACTGGCGCGGCAGCATGATGATGGCGCCTGCCGACAGAAGCGTCATCGTGAACAGCAGATCCCAGTCAGGCGTCTTGCTGAAGATCGCCGAGATATCGGCGCGATCAGCCGCCTTGGCGAAGAGATCCATGGGGCCATCGAACATCCACCATGTGATGAAAATGCCCGCCGTGACGAAGGCCGCCAGCTTGATTGCGGACTCAACCGCAACCGCGATCATCAGGCCATCCTGATGCTCGGTCGTGTCGACTTGTCTTGTGCCGAAAACGACCGCGAAGAACGCCAGAATGCCTGCGACCAGCAGGGCCATATCCGCGAAGATGGGTGATGTCGATGTTCTGCCATCCACCCCGATGAAGACCTCCAGCGAGGCCGAGATCGCTTTCAGCTGCAGTGCGATATACGGCAGGACGGCGATCACGGCGATCAGTGTCACGGTGGCGGCCACAGCCTGGTTCTTGCCGTAGCGGGAGGCGACGAAATCCGCGATGGAGGCGATGTTGTTTTCTTTCGCCAGCCGGACGATGCGGGCGATGAAGAAAGAGCACAGTCCGACGACAATGACAGGGCCGAGATAGATCGCCAGAAAATCATAGCCTGTACGCGACGAAAGCCCGACCGAGCCCAGAAACGTCCAGGACGTGCAATAGACCCCCAGTGTCAGCGCATAGATCACCGGCCGCAGCGGACCGTTGATCAGCCGCCGGCCGCGGTTTTCACCGACATGGGCAATGGCGAATAGCGCGGTCAGATAAACCAGCGCCGCCAGCACCACCATCCAGTTCTGGAGCACCGCGTGCGTCCCCTGTGTGTTGGTTTATTGTTGGAAACAAGGATAGACTCTGGCGGGTGGCTTGGCAAAGCGGGGAAGGAGATTTTATGGCACTGGTACTGCAAGTGACCATGTGCGCTATCCTCCTGATCATATGGACCCCAGCCACTTCAGCCGAGCGCATCACAACAATAAGTCAGGAGGCCTTCGTCTGCGTAAACTGGGCAGCATGGCGAGAATATGGACAGGCATCCCTGACCGCCCGCGGAGCACAGATGAGCAAGGCATGTCCCCTCCGTCTGGCGGCAAAAACGAAGGTCGTTGTCGTGGACGAAGATGCTGGCGGTGGCGCTTCCGCTATCCGATACCGGGACAAGATCTGGTTTATCGACAATCAGCGGCTGAATTGAATGGTGCCGCAGGCAGGAGCCTCACACCACCTTCACCCGCAGCGGCGTGAGGTTGCCGATGCGGCCTTCCATCACATCACCGTTCACCACTGAATTCACACCCTCCGGTGTACCCGTCATGATGAGATCGCCCGGCGCCAGCGTGAAATATTGCGACAGGATCGTGATCTGCTCAGCCAGCGACCAGATCATGTCGGCGGTGGTCGCCTTCTGGCGCATGGTGTTGTTCACGGTCAGCTCAAGATCGGCATTGAGGATGTCACCCGCTCTGGCCACCGTGGTCAGTGTGCCGATGATGGCGGAATTGTCGCCTGATTTGCCGATTTCCCAGGGGCGCTGCAGCTTCTTGGCCTCGCCCTGCCGGTCGCGCCGCGTCATGTCGAGGCCGACGGCGTAGCCGAAGACATGGGAGAGCGCGTCGTTCTCGCTGATGTCGCGCCCGCCCTTGCGCAGTGCAGCCACCAGCTCCAGTTCGTGGTGATAATCCGAAGTGCCAGGCGGATAGACGTGCTTCGCCAGCTTGCCGTTGGCGACGGCCTGCACACCGTCACCCGGCTTCATGAAGAAGAATGGCGGCTCACGGTCGGGATTGCCGCCCATTTCGCGGGCATGGGCGGCGTAGTTGCGCCCGATGCAATAGACACGGCGGCACGGGAACAGTTTGGCAGAACCCAGTACGGGAAGTCCGACTGGAGGTTTGGGTGTGAACGCATAGGAGGTCATGGGCAATTTCTCGGTTCTGTAATGTGAATTGTGTTTTCCATATCGGAATATGTTGTCCTTCCGGTCAAGTGCGTTTGTTGCTGCAATGCGGAAGGTCCTTGACGCCCCGGAGCATCATGGTCAAAAGCCACGCATATCCCCGGAAAGCCGTCATGTCTGATCTCAGCCAAATCGAAACCGATCTCATGGCCCGCGTGGCTTCTGCCGCCGACGAGGCCGGACTGGAAGCTGTGCGCGTCGCAGCACTGGGCAAATCCGGCATGATCTCGGGTCTGCTGGCCTCGCTCGGCAAGATGCAGCCGGAAGAGCGCAAGGCGGCGGGACAGGCGTTCAATGCGCTGCGCGACCGTGTGCAGGCAGCGCTTGCCGAGAAGAAAGAAACGCTGGGCGCCTCGGCGCTCGATGCCCGCCTTGCGGCAGAGACGGTGGATGTCACGCTGCCCATGCGCGACAACGCGCTGGATATGGGCCGCATCCATCCGATCAGCCAGGTGATTGATGAACTGACTGCCATCTTCGCCGACCTTGGTTTCGCCGTGGCGGAAGGGCCGGATATCGAAAGTGATGACCTGAATTTCACCAAGCTGAACTTTCCCGAGGGGCATCCGGCCCGCGAGATGCACGACACGTTCTTCTTCCCGCCCGGCGCTGACGGCAAGCGCAAGCTGCTGCGCACGCATACCAGCCCGGTGCAGGTGCGCACCATGCTGGCGCAAAAGCCGCCGATCCGCGTGATCTGTCCAGGCCGCACCTACCGCTGCGACTGGGACCAGACGCATCTGCCGATGTTCCATCAGGTGGAAGGCCTCGTCATCGACAAAACGGC
>CAXTUM010000126.1:0-7254 GCA_964247205.1 uncultured Beijerinckiaceae bacterium | reverse complement strand
GTGGACGTGATGGGAAAGCCGGTGGCTTTCACCAGATCGCGCAGCACTTTCGACGCTTCCGGACCAGCATTGATGACGCCGCCGCCAGTGTAGAACACGGGGCGCTTGGCGCGGCTCATCATCTCGACTGCGGCCTCGATGCGGCGTGCATCGCCGTCCACGCGCGGCTTATAAGTGCGATGCTCGATGTCCTTGGGGCCAACGTAAGTGCCTGACTTGAACTGGATGTCCTTTGGGATATCGATGACGACCGGGCCGGGGCGACCGTGCTGCGCGACATAAAACGCCTCGTGGATGATGCGCGGCAGGTCCTCCAGCCGCTTCACGAGGTAATTGTGCTTGGTGCAATGGCGCGTGATGCCGACGGTATCGCATTCCTGAAAGGCGTCTGAGCCGATCAGATGCGTGGGCACCTGTCCGGTGAAGCAGACGATCGGAATGCTGTCGAGCAGTGCATCGGTCAGGCCGGTGACGGCATTGGTCGCGCCCGGACCGGATGTGACCAGCACCACGCCGACCTTGCCGGAGGAGCGCGCATAGCCCTCCGCCGCATGCACCGCACCCTGTTCGTGGCGCACGAGGATGTGCTCGACGCCGCCCATCTGGAACAGCGCATCATAGATCGGCAAAACCGCACCGCCGGGATAACCGAAAATGTGTTCGACACCCTGATCCTGAAGCGCCTGCACCACCATTTCCGCGCCGGTCATGGTGAGAGAGGCTGATGCCTTCGCAACAGACTTCGTTGGTTTTGCTGCGGCCTTGCCGGTCGTTTTCCCCATGGGCTTTCTGACTGTGGCGGTGTTCATTGTGGTGTCCTTCAGGGTTTGCGGTCTTTAGGAGTATTCCAGGCAAGAAAAAAGGGCCTCTGGGGCCCTTTGGATACGCGCTGGGTGAGGGATAGTCGTGGGTTAACCACGTCCCTTGGCCAGCGCGCTTTGTACAATAAGAATGATCATGCTGTAGCCTGCATAGCTTGGAGCGGGGAGGGTGGTCAAGACCGATCTGGATCGGCGGAGTTCAGGTCCGCCGCGCGAGGCGCTGCGCGAGGTCCATGATCTGCTGTTGCGGCAGCTTTGCAACAATGAGTTCATCCACGCCGTCACGCGTCCACGAGGCCAGCGCAAGACCATGCTGCATCTCCACGGATGGTGACCGCAATGTATCGCGGCTGCGCTTCAGGCAGAAGGCGACGGGTATTTTGTCGGCGGTTTCGAAGACGATTTGGATCAGCGGTGCACCTTCGAATTCCAGCACTTGTGCGCGCTTGAAGTTCAGGCCTGCCAGCGTGTCGGCGATGCCAGGGAGCGGGCGGCCCAGAGCCTGCGAGACGGCTGTCAGTTGCTGGCTGATGTCATCGGGCGAGGGATTGAGCCCCGCTGTCGTCGCCATGCCGTAGAGTGCGTGATACTGCGCCACGGCCTCGCGCCAGTCACCTGACGGACTGCGCGGCTGCATGAGAAGACCGCCCGCGACGCCGCCGATGGCAAAACTGGCGGCGGTTGCAAGTCCCATCGTGAACCAGCGACGCGATGGATTTGCTGCCACAGGCTCAGGCAGTGCATTGAGCCCCCGGGCTTTCTCGCGCAGCTGCTTTTCAAGTCCGCGTGGCACGGTGGTCAGCAAAGGCCGGAAAGCCTCGCCCAGCACTGGCGTGCCATCAGTCAGCACTGCGATACGGGAGGCAATCGCGGAATCCTGCCGGGCCAGCGAGACGATGGCCTCGCGTCTTTCCGGCGGCAGGCGGTTGTCGACAAAGGCGACGAGATCGGCGTCAGTCACGGGTGCATTCCTGTCAGTCATGGTAGGACCTGTCTTGCGGCAGGAGTGGTGCGGTCGGATTCAGCATTGCGGCCAGCGCTGTCTTGGCGGCCGCCAGACGGCTCATCACGGTTCCCAGTGGAATGTCCAGCACATTGGCGGCATCCTGATAGCTCAACTGCTCGACATAGACGAGGAAGACCGGACTGCGCTGCCAGTCCGGCAATGATGTCACGGCGGTCATAAGCTGCGATTTCAGGATGGCCTCATCCGCCTGGCCGATCTGGCCGTCATCCCACAGATCAGCCGCATCGACCTTTCCCAGACCGCGCCGCACTTTCTCGGCCCGCAGATGGTTCTTCCAGACCGAGGCCAGGATCGCGAACATCCAGTGATCGAGCCGCGTTCCCGGCAAGAACTGGAGGCGGCGCTCTAGCGCGCGCTGGCACGTCTGCTGAACCAGGTCCTCCGCGAGAATGCGCTGCCGGGATTGCGACATGGCGAAACGCCAGAGGCGGGGCAGAAGCGCCACCATCTCGTCCAGAAACGCATCATGCATTTTTTTTTCGTTTCTCACGACTTTTCGTGTCGCCCAGGTGTTGACCTGCTGTCAACAAAACCAAGGGAGAATTACATGAAGCTCAAGACATCGTTTGCCGCTGCTGTCATCGCGCTCGGGCTGTCCAGCCCGGCCATCGCGCAGGAATCACCATCCCCTGCCGGATCAAAGGTTTACTTCATCAATCTCAAGGATGGCGACACGGTTTCCAATCCGGTCGTTGTGAAGTTCGGCCTCGCCGGCATGGGCATCGCGCCTGCCGGCCTGCAGGGTGACGCCACGGCGGGCACCGGGCACCATCACCTCCTGATCAACAAGGAACTGACGGGGGCTGCCCTCAAGGATGTAATCCCGATGGACGACGCTCATCGTCATTTCGGCAAGGGCCAGACAGAAGCGACGATCACGCTTCCAGCAGGCACCCATACGCTTCAGCTTGTACTGGCCGACTGGACCCACGTCCCGCATGTGCCACCGGTCATGTCAGAGCGGATCAAGATTACTGTGAAATGAGCAAACCGGGGTCAGGACGAAGGTGCTGACCCCAGCTGCCGCCAGCTGCCCATGAATTTCCGCGCCCATGTTCCCTGCCGACGGGCATAGTTGCGCGTGTCCTGCTGCCCCAGCGTGATGGCTTGTTCCAGCGTCATTGCACCGTCGAGGTGGCGGATGAGATGGGGTATGCCGTGTGCTTTCATGACGCCCCGGTTGGCGGGCAGATCAAGCGAGCGGATATGGTTGGCTTCGTCCAGCGCGCCCTGGCCCATCATTGCATGAAAGCGCTGGTCGATGCGGGCGTAGAGCGTGGCGCGGTCCGGTGCGAGGCAGATGCCTGCCCAGCGGTCCTTGGCGAGAACGGGAACAGTCGTATCGCGCTGCCAGTCACCCAAGGTGCGTCCCGTCGCAAGCTTGACCGATACGGCGCGTTGCAGGCGCGGCTGGTCGGCGGGAGACAGGCGGGCCGCTGAATCCGCGTCCTCGCGCTTGAGCCAGTCGTGCAGCGACAATCCCGCCGCCTCCATGGCTTCCACCTCCGCCATGATCGCAGCCGGAAAGTCCGGCATCTCGACGAGACCATCCGTCAGCGCCCGGAAATAAAGCCCGGTGCCGCCGACCACGACGGCGAGACGGCCCGCCGCCCTCAACTCCGCCAGCACCGGCGTGACGGCTCGCACATAATCACCCGCCGAGAAAGCGATACGGGGATCGACAAAGCCGTAGAGCCGGTGCTCGACCGCAGCCTCCTCCTCCGGCGTGGGGCGTGCCGTGAGGATGCGGATACCATCATAAATCTGCATGGAATCGGCGTTCACAACCAAGCCGTCGGTTGCCTGGGCGATAGCGACGGAGAGCGCGGACTTGCCGCTCGCGGTCGGACCTGCGATGAGCAGCGCGTCGCGTCCCTTCGCATCCTCCAGCAGTGTTTCAAGCAGCGCTTCCGCCATGTCTCTTGTCGCCGTCCTCATGTCCAACCCCGTCCATTCTGCACTGGATCAGGCAATTCTGGCGCAGGCCGCTGCTGCTCTTCCGCACTCCGATGCACCGCGCTGGCTGAACAGCGGTATCGCGGCGGATATCCCTTTCGCAAGTCCGGATACCGCTCTGGCTGATATCACGGCACGGCTGAGGGGCATTATTGGCAACCGCCCGGTTGATATCGCCGTGCTGCCCCAGGCACACCGGCGCAAGAAGCTGCTGCTGGCCGATATGGATTCCACCATGATCGAGCAGGAATGCATCGATGAACTCGCGGCTTTCGTGGGGCTGAAAGAGAAGGTTTCCGCCATCACCGCGCGTGCCATGCGTGGCGAGATCGCTTTCGAGCCTGCCCTGCGTGAACGGGTGGCGCTGCTCAAGGGGTTGCCGGTGAGCTTGGTGGACGAGATCATTGCCAGACACATCACCCTCATGCCGGGCGGCAAGACCCTGATTGCCACGATGAAGGCGAAAGGGGCCTATACTGCGCTGGTGTCTGGCGGCTTCACGGTGTTCACCTCGAAGATCGGCCGGACGCTGGGGTTTGACGAGGACCGCTCGAACATCCTGGAGATCAGGGAACGCAAGCTTGCTGGACTCGTGCGTGATCCGATCCTTGGCAAGGAAGCCAAGCAGGAACGGCTGATTGAACTGCGCACACAGCACAGGCTTTTGCCGGAACAGACCATGGCGGTTGGCGACGGGGCGAACGATCTCGCCATGCTGGGCGAAGCTGGCCTGGGGGTGGCGCTGCATGCCAAGCCCGCGGTGGCTGCAGCTGCGCATGTCAGGATCGATCATTGTGATCTGACCGCGCTGCTTTATCTGCAGGGGTACAGCGTCGAAGAGTTCGTGGCTTGAGCCAATAAAAAAACCGCCCGAAGGCGGTTTTTCTGATTTGAAGGCAGGGCAGGATCAGGCCTGCTGTTGTCCGCAGAGCATCCAGGGTCTGCCAGCACCATTGCGGCGGAAGGTCCAGATCTCGACTGTTTCCTCCGGCTGGCTGGCATTGCCCGACACGACCTTACCGGTGGCGCGCTCCATCGTGACGTCGGTCATGGCGAAGCGCATGGCGACGGTCGCGTAGGCCGTGCTGTCCTCGTACCAGGACTCAGCCAGATCACCCTGCAACAATTGCGGCTGGCCGATGCGGTTGACGAGGCCCTTCTGCTGGTTGTCGTGCAGTTCCTTGATGAACTGTGCCGCCACATCGGGTGTGGTCACGCGGCGGATGCCAGCAATGTCCTCGTTCGAATAGGCCGCCATCACGTCGGTGAGCACGCCCTGGAACCCCGTGTAATCATCCGGGCCGATTCCGACCGCGTCCACACGCTGCGGCTCGACCGGCTGCTGGGCCGAAGCCGTTGAAGCGCCGGCTGCTGCGCCGCCTGCCGCTCCAGCCATTTCAGGCATGGGCGCACGGGCGTAACCTGCAGAAGCCGCCATCTGCGGCTGATTGGCCTGCTGACGGTTGCGGAAGAAGCCCCAGATGAGGCGCACAGCGAGCACGATAAGCGCAACCTGCAACAGAAGGCCAAGGAAACCCATGATGCCGCTCATCCCGCCGAAAAGGCTTCCGCCGGAGAGCAGGCCGAACAGGCCCGCGCCGATCAGGCCCATGGCGAAACCCTTGGCCATGGTCGACATCATCGACGGCTTGGCAGCCTGTGCTGCCGCAGCTGCAGGTACCGCAGGGCGACCTGGCACGGCTGACGGACTTGCGGGTGCGCCTGTCGAGGTGCGCGGTGCTGTCGGCGTCGAAGGTACGGATGTGTCTGTGCGTGCACCGCGGCTGCCGGAGCTGCCGCCCCTGCCGGGCTTGGCATCGACCGTGGATACGGCGAAGCCGATGGCGATGACAGACGCGAGAACTGTGAGAGTCTTGCGACCGAAAGAGATAGGCATGGATCCTCCTGAAACCTTCATGCAGCCGATATATAGGACATATCTTGATGGATTCAAATGCCTGCCCAATTTGGAGCATGACAGCGCGGGATCATCTGCCGTTTGCCGATCAAACGCTGATATCAAACTTGCTGAATTGCAAGGAAGCCTCTCGGTCTTCTCGATAGAATCCTCGGTGAGTACGCATATTTCTCGCGTGACAAACCGGAAACCAATGTTAATCTCTTGCCCGGAAGCAATCGCGAATCCGCCGGGGCTTCTACAAAAAAGATCTCAATCAAGGAGGGGTTCCGATGGATCATCTGGCCGACATCAAGAAATATTCCGCTAAACCGGACGAGGCAGCCGTGACGGGAATGTCGAAGACATACGCTCTCGTCATGAGCAAGTCCGATACAAAATGGGTCGCGGCCAGCGATCCCGTCGAGATCGAGCGCGTCGTGACCAACTTTCTGAAAAAGAAGCTGGGCCGCAAGGAAGCCAATGATGCGCTGACTGCGGCATGCAAGGCCGTTGGTGAAAAAATGAAAGCCGACCGCAACAAGTCGCGCATCGTGTTCTATTACCTGCTCGCCGAGCATTATGGCGCGCTGAAGATGTTCCACCCTAAGGCGAAGTGATCGCCGGGTTGCCCAATTGCGCAAAATCCAGGCCCCTTGCCCGCTGGCGAGGGGCTTTTTGCTGACCTGTGAGCAAGTTCGTCCGATCTGGCGACAAACCGTCTGAATCAGGCTAGATCGGTGTCATGCGCCAATATCACGACCTCATGGCCCGCATCCTTGATCAGGGCGCGGCCAAGTCCGACCGCACCGGCACCGGCACGCTCTCCGTGTTCGGCCACCAGATGCGCTTTGATCTCTCGGCGGGTTTCCCGCTCGTCACCACCAAGAAGCTGCACCTTAAATCGATCATCCACGAGCTGATCTGGTTTCTCGCTGGCGACACCAATATCAAGTACCTCACGGACAACGGTGTCGGCATCTGGGACGAATGGGCGGATGCGCAGGGCAATCTTGGTCCGGTCTACGGCAAGCAATGGCGCTCATGGGCCAAACCGGATGGTGGTTCCGTCGACCAGATCAGCTGGCTGGTGAACGAACTCAAGCGCAACCCCGATTCGCGCCGTCTCATCATATCGGCGTGGAATCCTGCTGAACTCGACCAGATGGCGCTGGCGCCCTGCCATTGCCTGTTCCAGTTCTATGTGGCGGAGGGGCGGCTGTCGTGCCAACTCTACCAGCGTTCGGCGGATGTGTTTCTGGGCGTGCCCTTCAACATCGCGAGCTATGCGTTGCTGACCCACATGCTGGCGCAGGTCTCAGGGCTCCAGCCCGGCGATTTCGTGCACACGCTGGGTGACGCGCATCTCTATTCCAACCACCTGGAACAGGCCCGCCTGCAGTTGTCACGTGATCCAAGGCCTTTGCCGACGCTGCGGATGAATCCTGCTGTAAGGTCGGTGTTTGATTTCCGGTTCGAGGATTTCGCCATCGAGAACTACGATCCGCACCCGCATATCAAGGCTCCGGTGGCGGTCTGATGCTGAAAACATC
>CAXTUM010000125.1:0-7289 GCA_964247205.1 uncultured Beijerinckiaceae bacterium | reverse complement strand
ATACCCGATCTTGGCCGTGATATTCCCTGACCGTTCAGTCTAGGAACCTGTCAGCGTTTTTCGGTCTGCGCTCCCGCTTGCTCGCGCATGCGCTCCAAGGCCAGCTCATAGGCGACGAAAAACGAACGCCTTTGGCATCTCGCAGCAGCAGCTTCTTCTCGACGACGGACTGACAATAACAATCGACGGTCGCATTGCTGAATTTGCACAGGCATGGATCGACGTCGGCGACCTCAAGATCGATTTGCCAAGGCAAGTCCGCCCGGCGGATGCACCTGTCAGTTCTGGAAAGCGCAACAAGCTGCCCGCAGCGTCAAATCCAAAAATCTCTTGAGAGGGCGCCAGCATCGAGAAAGCCATCGACATAACGAGCTTTGTCACTGCGTCGGCGTGACTTTTGTAGGCCATTGAACGTCCGTGGGAGCTAGCTTCCATCCATAACCGGAACTTCAACACCTGGCGCAAGATGCCGGTTTATCCAGGCTGTCCGCACCTGACCCTTGTCGGGCGTCCAACCACACTGCTCACTTCTCACAAGCGGACTCTGAGATCATGGTTTGTGTTCTTCTGGTAATTTAACTCTTTTTACGAGTATTGATTCACGTTACTTAGTCAACTTTCTCAGATTCTGCGACAATGTCGTGTATTGTACGAAAAATAAGAAGATTATGTACAGCATCGAAGTCGCTACTTTTAAAACAGCCATACGGTCATTCCCGCTTCGAGATCCTGAATTTCTTCAACAGGGTCGAGGCGCAACCTGAAACTATTGAGGTCGTGATCTCCGACAGCTCGTGCGGCCCGCCAAGTTGCAAACTCGCCCAAGGGCCGCAGTTCGGTTACGCGGGCCTGGATACGTTGTCCATCAGCGCGCAGAATCGCCACAATCTGGCCCATGGCGAGGCCTCGCAAAAGGTCCTCGCGCAAGGTGAAGCCGAACCAGTGCGCCTTGTCCGCCACCATCGTCAGAACGGGTTTCCCGGGTGGGAGGATCTCACCGAGTTCGGCGACGCGTAGACCGATGACACCATCCATCGGGGCGAGCAGTCTGGTCTTGTCGAGACGGGCGGTCAGGTCGGTCAGTGTCGCTGTGGCCAAGGCCAGCCGGGCATCAACAAGGCTGCGTTCGTCTGCGCTTGCTCCAGCCTTGGCTGCGTCGAGCTGCGATCGCTTCACATCCAGATCGGCATGGGCTTTTGCCAAGGTGGCTATGCTCTCATCAAGGCGCGCACGCGTGGCCACATTGCGGGCAGCCAGTACAGTCGCGCGCTGGTTCATCTGTTCGGCCAGATGGAGATTGGCTTGCGCGTTTTGCACTGCCTGTTCCGCAATGGCGATTTCTTCGGCACGAACGCCTGCATAAACCCGGTCCCGTTCGGCACGAACACTGGCAACCGCAGCGCGTGCTTCTTCTGCCGAGGCGCTGAGCTCAGGATTGTCGAGAACAGCCAGAAGATCACCGCGACGGACGCGCTGTCCGGGTGTCACCGCAACCGAAGCCAGACGCCCGCTGATCATGGCGGAAACGCGAACTTCAGTCTGCCGTACCATGCCTGCAATCTGTGTCTGGGCTAAAGCCTGGGGTGCACCGACAGCAAGCACGCTAGAAGCACCAACAAAGGCGCCCAACAGGATGTTGCGAAGCAGCCATGGGTTCAACTCAAACATGAGAGGGCCTCCCGGTTGAAAAAAGCCGTGCCGCCAGCATGGCAAGGACTGCGTAGACGCCAGCAAGAATCCACAGCTTGATCCAGTTGCTGGAGACATCGTTAAACGATGCGCCCATCTGGTTGAGGCGCACCAGCCCATCGATCCCGACCGTGCTGGGGAAGACAAAGCTCGCCTTGCGCAGGAGTTCTGGAATGGCTTCAGGAGGCCAAGCCACCCCCACAAGAAAGAACAGTGGCAGGCTGACAGAGATGAGCAGCAACACAGCTGTTTCGCGGCGACGGAAAAGCGCGCCGACAAATTGGCCCAGAAAGCTGACTGCCAGTATGAAAGGGATCGCAAAAGCCAGCAGATCAAGAATCCGATCGCTGTAAGAAAAACCATAGAACCTCGGCAGCACAACCAGATAAAGCGCAAACCCTGGCAGCACAAACAGAACATGGGCGAGTGTCTGCCCAATGATGGCAGCCGGGGCACCACGCTGCCTGCGGCCAGCTTGCCCACCGCTTTGGAAGGCAACACCTCCAAGTGTCGCTGCACCAAGCAACAGTGTCTGCTGCAAAATCAGGATAAAGGCTGCCGGAACCGCATAGCTGCCATAGCCGCCTGTGGGGTTGAATAGGGGCTGGTTGAGAATTTCAACCGGTGAGCCTTTGACCAGCGCGGCACGATACAGGCTGCCAGTGTCGCGCGACCCGCGGGTGGAGATTTCGGCTGAGACGGTGCCTATCGATTCCAGAATAGCTTGGGTAACGCGGCTATAAATCATGAGGTAGGCGGAATCGACATAGGTGGGCACGCTGGCACGGTTGCCGCGCAGAACGCTGCGCTGCGTGTCTGTTGGAATGTGGATGATTCCGAAAACCTCACCGTGTGCGAGGGCAGCCTCGGCCTCAACGAGTGTGGCCGTGCGAACTGCGATCTTAATGCCCTCATGCGCATCCAATGCCTGGACAACATTGCGGCTGAGTTCAGAGTTGTCCTGATCGACGACCGCAACAGGCACATTGCGAATGAGCTGGTTCACGTAAGGCTGCGGATAGAGAAAGCCGTAAATGATCGGGCCCAACACGATCAAGCCAAAGGCACCACGGTCACGGAGGATGCGCGTCACCTCATTGAGGAAACCACGCGCGACGCTGATGCGTCCCGCCATGACAGGCAATGGCGGCTCGGCCGCTTCTTTGACTGGGCTGCGCACCACAAAGTGCAGCCGCACTAACGCCAATGTGAAAAACACGACTGTCAGTCCCATCAGGAACACGAACGCATGCATGGAATCCTGAGCAGGAATGCCGCGCGCCGCCTGATCAAACAGGATCTGGATATACCAGCGCAACGGCAGGAGCGAGCCCCAGATTTCGGCAAAGGTGTTCATGGCCAGCAGCGGAAAACCAACGCCGGCAAAACCAAAAGCCGGGGAGCAGACAATGCCCGTCAGCACCAATCCGAAGGGCAGGCTTTTCACCAGCAACTGAAAGAAGGCCCCCAGTGATAGGTAGGCGACAATCAGCAGGCAGGCGGAGGCCGCCACTAGCACTGCATCACCCTGAAACGGAATACGGAAAAGCCCGTGAATGATGCCAAGACCCACCATCATCATGAGCAGAAAAATGCACAGATAAGGCAGTAGCTTGCCAGTGATCGCCGTCAGCGCACTGCCCCCCGCCGTGAGCATCCAGCCGGCCACGTCGCGCTGGCCAAACTCGGAGCCCACGGCATAGCCCGCAGCACAAGCCATCAGCACATGCAGGATTGTTGGCAGGACCGCGCGCAGCAGAAACTGGGCGTAGTTGAGTGCGGGGTTGGTCAGCACATATTGCTCGACCACCAGCGCTCCTGGCGCATCACTTGCGGTGCGCGCGGTGTTCTTTGGCAGACTGGCAACCGCGCCGCCCAATGCGGACTGAAGGGCATTCGATGCGACATTGCCGGGCGTGAGATATTGCTTGTTGAAGAGGATGACGACCTGGGGGCGCTTGCCTGCCAGAATGTCGCGCTCCATCTCTGGCGGCAGATAAACAGCCGCGATCACCTCACCGGAGCGGACGGCCTTCATGGCGCTGGACATGTCTGTCGATCGTAAAGCGATCTCGACACCGGGAGACGCATTGATGGCCTGTACAAAGGCGCTTGATGTCACGGACCGATCTTGATCGACAACATCGATCTTCAGGTCACGAATAACGGCATTGCTGAACGTCGCAGCCAGCACCAAGAACGAAATCAATGGGATCACGATCACGAGGATCAAGGCGACCCTGTCGCGCCAAATCCAGCGCAGCTCGCGCGCCGCAACCGCCAAAAGCCCGGTTTTGACGGTAGCCTCCATCAGCGTGCGCCGCTGCGATCAAAATAGACGCTCATGCCGGGCCGCAACCCGGCCAGTGGTTCCACTGGATAGGCCCTGACCTCGAAGGTGCGCAGATCAAAGTCGCCGGTCGCCCGCGTGGCGCGCCAGCCGGCGTATTCGCCGCGCGTGGCAATCGTGCGGATGGCAACGGCGACCGGTTTTGCCCCAAGCGCCGGAATAATGACATCCAGCTTGTCACCAACCTTCATGCCCTTGATGAGATCTTCGCGCAGATTGAATTTGAGCCAGACATCGCCAAGGTTGACCAGTGTCAGCAGCGGCACGCCCGGCGAGACGAATTCGCCCGGCTCCGTGCCGATCTGGTAGATTTGTGCCGCAGCGGGTGCTTTGACGACAAGCTCTTCGACCTGGGCTTTCAGCGTGACGATCGCCGCATCGGCCCTGGCAACGCTGGCCTTGGCAACCGCCAGCTCTTCGGCTGTCGCGCCTGTAACTGCGGCTTGATAGGCGAGCTTTGCCTGCTCCCCGTTCGTCACCGCGACATCAAGCGAGGCGGTGGCCTCATCAAGACGCTGATTGGTCGCAAAATCGCGGTCAGCCAGTTGTTTCACGCGGTCATAAGTCTGTTGTGCAAGCTTGGTGGTAGCTTCGCCTGCAGCAACCGCTGCCTTGCGTGAGGCAATCGTCTCAGCGCGTGTGCCGGTCTGAATCCGGACGAGATCGGCCTGCGAGACAGCTCGCGCCGCCTCAGCTTCTTGCAGTTTGGTCAGCAACTGTTGGTTTTCAATGGTCAGCAGGATTTGCCCGGCCGCAACATTCTCGCCGCGAGACACTGGCCGTTTGTCAATGCGCCCATCCACGCGTGCTGCGATATCGATACGGGTTGCATCCGCCTCGCCCTGTACCAGCAACGGCTGAGGCCGGGTCACATACCATACCGACAGGCCGATCATGGTGGCCATGAACAAAGCTACGAAAAGACCTGCGGCCCAAGATGCAGGCGTTGCTTTCGAGCCATCCACACCAGCGCCAGCATTGACATCGACTGGCTGTGTTTCGTTGCTCATGGAACTGTCCCTAACCGTTTTCCGGATCGTGGTCTGGTCTCTGGCCTGTATCATCAAAACGATTTTCTGATCAGAAAGCCATCCTGAATATTCATACAAAGGCGCAACATTCCAATCTTGAGTTGACTAAAGAAAGTGCCAATAACACATTTATCCCGTGCTTTTTTGTCGCGCGCATGCCAAATTTCATAAAATACCAGTTTATCTGTGAAATTTTAGAGTTCTAACTAGATTTACCCTAAATTCCTGTTGTTCCCGGATTAAGGCGCAAGGCCAACCAAAAAGTCAATATCTGCAAAAAATCTTAGACACTAGTGCATGAATTAATGGGCTGACTGGCCTTGTACGTAGTTTTAATCCCCGCACTCGATTTACGCTCGCGCAAAAATGTGATCTTTGGTGACCATCGCCAGAAACTGATGCGTCATAGATCGGAGTTTTCAAGATGGCAAAAAAATCGTCTCCCGACACCATAAATCCACGCGCCGACCACCTTTTTTCTGCCCCTTCAGCCCGCGCCGATCGTTGGCGCCGCATCACGACAAGCTGCGATTCCTGGCATGCCGGGCATGCCAGCCAAGCTGATGTTTCGCAGGCGCTGGAAGACGCTGCTGCCATTGAAGAGTTTTTTGCTTACCCAGGCACCCGTCTCATGGCCTCGCTCAAGGAGCGTGTTGCAGCCGATGATGCGGCAGGAAGTGCGGCACTTGCTCGGCGGATAAGCGCACAATTGCTCGACAAGTCGTTCCGTTCAGGCCCGGATGCGGAACAGGCAGAAGACAATGGGACGGGCGCAGATCTGACCTTCGCGCCGCATCACACCAATGCGCGCCCCTATTTCGAGGTTTTGTTTGTCTCGGCTGCTCCGCAGGCCAAATGGGCCGCGCTGGCTGCGGAAATCCGTCGTCTGCGCCGCCCTGATGACAGCTTTGTCTATGAGCCGGTCTTTGTCGGATCGTTCGAGGATGCGGTTTGCGCTGTGGCGCTTAACCCCTCGATTCTTTCGGTTGTCGCCTATCAGGGCTTCAGCTTGCAATCGCGCCATAACATGCCGGTGTTGCGGTCTATCATCGACCCAGCCCTTGAAGGTGCAGGCGCGGATCGCACTGCACTCGGCCTGTGCCGCATGCTGAAGAAGCTGCGACCTGAGCTTGATCTCTATCTGTTGAGCGATCAGGATGTGGAAAAACTTGCTGGCGATCCAGATGCCAACTCGGTCAGGCGGATGTTCTACGCAGTCGAAGAGCCGCTCGAGCTGCATCTGTCGATTCTGGAAGGCATTCAGGATCGCTTCCAGTCGCCGTTCTTCGACAACCTCAAGAACTATGCCAAGCGACCAATCGGAACATTTCATGCGTTGCCCATCGCTCGCGGCAAGTCGATCTTCAAATCCGACTGGATCCGGGACATGGGCGAATTCTACGGGATCAATCTGTTCCTGGCAGAATCCTCGGCAACCACGGGTGGGCTGGATTCGCTGCTTGAACCCACCGGCACCATCAAGAAGGCCCAGTCGCTGGCAGCGCGCGCTTTCGGCGGCGACCATGCTTTCTTTGTGACGAACGGCACCAGCACCTCAAACAAGATGGTGCACCAGGCGCTGTGCGCACCAGGCGACATCGTTATCCTCGACCGCAATTGCCACAAGTCGCACCATTATGGCTGCGTTCTGGCAGGGGCCCAGCCGCTTTATGTCGAGGCATTCCCGCTCACCGAGTTCTCGATGTACGGTGCCGTGCCGCTCGCCACGATCAAGACGGCCATGCTCGCCCTCAAGGCAGAAGGCCGGCTCGACCGGCTGAAGATGGTCGATCTGACCAACTGCACCTTCGACGGGCACATGTACAACACAAGGCGCATCATGGAGGAATGTCTGGCGATCAAGCCTGATGTCATCTTCCTGTGGGATGAGGCCTGGTCGGCTTTTGCGCGCTGGTCGCCATATCTGCGGCCACGCACCGCCATGGGTGCGGCTGCCGATGTGGAGTCCTATCTCGCATCACCCGAGTCGCTCACTGCCTATGAGGCTCAGCAGGCCAAGCTGGGCAAGAGCCCGTCAACCGATGTGCTGATGAGCACGCATTTGCTGCCGGACCCTCGCGCCGCGCGGTTGCGGGTTTATCAGACCAGTTCGATCCACAAGAGCATGTCGGCAATCCGGCAGGGCTCGATGGTCATCGTCAAGGACGTCGATTTCGGCACAATCGAGGCACAGTTTCACGAGGCGATCTTCACACATG
>CAXTUM010000124.1:0-7314 GCA_964247205.1 uncultured Beijerinckiaceae bacterium | reverse complement strand
CATCGTGTCATCCGGCGCATGCAGAGAGCCCACGTGCTTGTGCGAGAGGCCTGCCTTGGGGCGGATGAAGACTTCATAGAGCGGCATGGCTTGTTCGGTCATGGTGCTCACTCCGCCGCCATCATCATCGCTGCCGCCTTGCGCAACAGCCGCTTTTCTGCATGCGCCAGCGCGGCTTCACGCACCCAAGCCCCCGTTTCATGAGCCTCGTTGCGTGTCTTGAGGCGCTGTCGGTTGCAGGGGCCGTCGCCTGACAGCACGCGCTTGAACTCGGACCAGTCGATGGCGCCAAATGTGTAGTGGCCCGTCACCTCGTCCAGCTTCAGGTCCTTATCCGGGATCGTCAGGCCCATGAATGCGGCTTGCGGGACCATGGCATCCACGAATTTCTGGCGCAGTTCGTCGTTGGAGAAGCGCTTGATCTTCCAGCGCGTGGACTGATCCGAATGCTGCGACTCGCCATCGGGCGGGCCAAACATCATCAGGCACGGCCACCACCAGCGGTTCAGCGCGTCCTGCGCCATGGCTTTCTGGGCGGTCGTACCTTTCGAGAGCGTATGCATGATCTCGAACCCTTGTCGCTGGTGAAAACTCTCTTCCTTGCAAATGCGGATCATGGCGCGCGCATAGGGACCGTAGCTGCAACGGCAGAGCGGAATCTGGTTCATGATCGCCGCGCCATCAACGAGCCAGCCGATGGCTCCCATATCCGCCCAGGTCAGTGTCGGATAATTGAAGATGGAGGAGTATTTCGCCTTGCCGCTGAGCAGTTGTTCGTTCAATTCCTCGCGGCTGACACCCAGCGTCTCGGCTGCGGAATAGAGATAATGGCCGTGGCCCGCCTCGTCCTGCACCTTGGACAGCAGCACCGCCTTGCGCTTCAGTGACGGCGCGCGCGTGATCCAGTTGCCTTCGGGCTGCATGCCGATGATCTCGGAATGGGCATGCTGCGAAATCTGGCGGATGAGCGTGCGGCGGTAAGCCTCCGGCATCCAGTCCTTCGCCTCGATCTTTTCTTCTGCTGCGCAGCGCGCTTCGAAACGAGAAAGCTGTTCGGCATCCTCGACGGTGGCCGGTGCGCGGTCCTTCTGGTCAAGAGCCTGAGCGTACATGGAAAAACCTCCTGAAACTTTGTATCACAGAAACGGACGCGCGGTGACTGGTCAGTATGCCGCGCATCAACCGGCCCCCTGGATTCCCTTGGCGAACATCCGTGCCGCCATTGCGGCATAGTCCTCCCGGCTGATGCTGCCGCCTTCGCGGAACCACATGTATTTCCAGTTCAGCGTGCCGAAGATCGACATGGTGAGCGGCTTGACGGCGGATGGCGCAAGCCCCGGGTTCAGCGCGGACACGACACCCGCCATCACATCCACGAGCCGCCGCTCCAGCTCCTTGAGTTCGCCCTGCTGGTCCGGCGCCAGCTGGCCCAGATGGTTGATCTGAATCTTGTGCTCGGCGTCGGCATCCCGGTAGCAATCGAGGATGGCGCTGATCACGCGGTGCAGCCGCTGCTCCGGCGCGAGCTCAGGATCATCCGCAGCTTCAGCTGCCTCGACCAGTTCCACCAGATGGCTCTGGATGATATCAAACAGCAGATCATCCTTGGCGCGGTAATAATGGTAGAACAGTGCCTTGGAAACGCCGAGCGCCAAAGCGATCTCGCTCATCGAGGTGCGGTCGAAGCCTTGTTCGGCAAAGAGCTGCGCACTCCTGCGCAGGATTGCCAGACGCCTGTCATCGTAATCGGCAGCGCGGGGACGGGCCATGCTGATCAATCCTTCGGACGCAGATCGACGACACGGCGCGCCTTGCCTTGCGAACGCTCGATGCCTTCTGGCGGCACGACAGTGACCCTGGCTGAAATGCCGATTGTCTCCTTGATGCGGCTCGCCAGCAAGCGCCCCGCATCGACCGCGCCATGTTCCTGCGCAGGCCGCATCTCGACCTTCACTTCCATCTCGTCCATGCGGCCCTCGCGCGTCAGCAGGATCTGGTAGTGGGCCGAGAGCGCATCAAGCTGCAGCAGCTTCTCCTCGATCTGCGTTGGGAAGACATTGACGCCGCGCACGATCATCATGTCGTCGGTGCGTCCCGTCACCTTTTCCATCCTGCGCATGCTGCGCGCCGTGCCGGGCAGCAGCCGAGTGAGATCGCGCGTGCGGTAGCGGATGATCGGCATCGCCTCCTTGGTCAGCGAAGTGAAGACCAGTTCGCCCTTTTCGCCATCAGGCAGCACAGTCCCCGTGTCCGGATCGATGATCTCGGGATAGAAATGATCTTCCCAGACATGCAGCCCGTCCTTGGTCTCCACGCATTCATTGGCCACTCCGGGACCGATCACTTCGGAAAGCCCGTAGATATCGACGGCATGCATGTCGAAGGCCGCTTCGATCTCGTCTCGCATTGCATTGGTCCAGGGCTCTGCACCGAAGATGCCAAGCTTCAGCGACGTCGTGCGCGGGTTGATGCCCTGTTTCGTGAACTCGTCGAGGATCGCCAGCGAATAGCTCGGTGTCACCATGATGATATCTGGCCGGAAATCCTGAATGAGCTGCACCTGCCGCTCCGTCATGCCGCCAGAGACCGGGATGACCGTACAGCCCAGCCGTTCTGCCCCGTAATGCGCACCCAGGCCGCCGGTGAACAGTCCGTAGCCATAGGCGATATGACAGATCATGCCGGGCCGCGCACCGGACGCCCGCATGGAGCGCGCCATCACATCGGCCCACACCGAGACGTCATTGGCGGTGTAGCCGACCACGGTCGGTTTGCCGGTGGTGCCAGATGAGGCATGCACCCGCGCCACCTGCTCGCGCGGCACGGCAAACATGCCGAAGGGGTAGTTGTCGCGCAGATCTGCCTTGGATGTGAACGGAAATTTCGCGAGATCTGACAATATCCGGCAATCATCGGGATGGACCGCCGCCGCTTCAAAGCTGCGGCGGTAATGGGGCACATTCTCGTAGGCGCGTTTCAGCGTTGTCTTGAGCCGCGAGAGCTGCAGCGCGGCAATCTCGTCGCGCGAGGCGATTTCGATGGGATCGAGCGAGGAACGTGGAGGTGTAAGGTCAATCATGGTGGATCAAGAGGCTGGCAGGAGGGAGCCGGGGACGGTGCGGGAATGGCCACGGAACTCGGCAATGATGTTTCCAGCGTCATCCTTGACCGTGACATCGGTAATTCCAGACCGCTCGCCGCGCTGGCGCTCAACCGCTTCGGCGGTCAGGCGCATGCCGAGCCTGCCCGGCGCGATGTAAGACACCGCACATTGCTGCGCCACGCTGCGGGGGCCATGGCTGTTGCAAGCAAAGGCAAAGGCACTGTCGGCCAGCGTGAAAATGAAGCCGCCGTGGCAGGTTCCGTGGCCATTTGTCATCTGTTCCGTCACTGTCATCGCCAGCGTCGCGCGCCCGGGCGCAACGGAGAGCAGTTCCATGCCAAGCCCCTGGGTGGCTTTGTCTTCGGCCCATAGAGCTTTGGCGCATAACTGGGCGATGTCATCTTTCGAGCGCTCGCTCATGCTCATGCCTGCCCCGTGAATATAGGCGTACGCTTCTCCATGAATGCCGCAACGCCTTCAGCATAATCATCGGTGAGGCCGAGGCTTCGCTGGCCGTCACGTTCGAGATCAAGCTGCTGATCCAGGGTGCTGGCGGCGGCAGCATGAATTGCCCGCTTGATCATGGCGAGAGCCTGCGTGGGTTGCGCCGCAAGATGGTGCGCCAACGCCCGCGCTTCCGTCATCAACTGGCCGTCATCCACGGCCTTCCAGATCATTCCCCATTGCGCCGCCTGTTCC
Source organism: uncultured Beijerinckiaceae bacterium (assembly GCA_964247205.1). GTDB lineage: Bacteria > Pseudomonadota > Alphaproteobacteria > Rhizobiales > Beijerinckiaceae > JADCCX01. The sequence continues at coordinate 3,512 of CAXTUM010000124.1, read as the reverse complement.
CCCGATAGCGGTTCGGCCAGCATGGCCAGCGCCTTTGCGCGCGCTTCGCCCAGCAGATGTGTCAGCGTCCATGTCCCGCCTGAATCCGGCATCAAGCCAATCTTGGCGAAGGACTGGATGAATTTGGCGGATTTTGCGGCAAGAACAATGTCACCATGCAGCGCGAGATTGGCTCCCGCACCGGCAGCTACGCCGTTGACGGCGACGATGATAGGCTTGGGCGTCGCACGCATCTGCCGCATTAGAGGATTGTAGCGCTTTTCAAGGCTTTCGCCGAGATCAGGTCGCTCTTTGCCGGGAGCGACGGCCCGGTCCGAAAGGTCCTGTCCGGCACAGAATCCCCGGCCCGCACCGGTCAGGATGATCGCCCGGCAGGTCGCCTCATCAGCTGCTTGAATCAGCGCATCCCGCAACGCGCCATGCATTTCGACGGTGAAGCTGTTCAGCCTTTCAGGCCGGTTGAGCGTGATGATCATCACCCCGCCGTCACGCTCCACGAGCACGGTCTCGCTCATGACATGATCTCCCGAACAGGGCGCATTTGGTTGCGCCCGCAACTTTTTTATGACCTGAGACTTGCATTCCTTAACCGATTGGTCAATGAATATTGCAATGCCCGCCAAGCGGGCTTTGTCCTGGGGAGGACTGCCGATGGCCGATTTCGCCGCCAAGGACTTCGCAACAAAGCATGCAGCGCTTCTGGAGCGCGCCCTTCAGGCCATTACCGAGCGCGCCTACTGGAGCGCCTATCCAGAAAATCCGTCTCCCAAAATTTATGGTGAAACCGCGAAGGACGAGCAGGAAGCGGCCTTCAAGGCGCTGCTTGGCAAACCATACATCATGGACGGCCACCCTTCCGACCTGCCCGCAGTTGGCGACGAGATCTCGCCCTTCGGCCCGAAGCTCGGCGTCACCTACCCCTCGGCAAAGCTGAAAACACTGGTGGAGGCCTCGATCAACGCGGGCGACATGTGGGATGAAGACTCGCCAGAGACGCGCGCCGGTGTGCTGCTGGAAATCATTGAGCGGCTGAACCGGAACTCGTTCCTCATCGCCAATGCGGTCTCGATGACATCCGGCCAAGCGTTCATGATGGCCTTTCAGGCCGGTGGCCCCCATGCACAGGACCGCGCGCTGGAAGCAGTGGCCTATGCTATAGCCGAGCAGCGCCGCGTTCCTGCCCCGGCACGCTGGGAAAAGCCGCAGGGCAAGGGTGATCCCATCCGCCTCGACAAAACCTGGAGGATCATCCCGCGCGGCGTGGGCCTCGTGATCGGCTGCGCGACCTTCCCGACATGGAACACCTATCCCGGGCTCTTCGCCTCGCTCGCCACCGGCAACAGCGTCATCGTCAAGCCGCATCCCGCCGCGATCCTGCCTGCCGCGATCACGGTCAGTATCGCACGCGATGTCATCCGGGAAGCGGGCTTCGACCCCAACCTCGTGCTTCTGGCGCCTGACACGGTGGCCAAACCGATCACCATGAAGCTCGCCACGATGCAGGAGGTCGAGATCATCGATTACACGGGCTCATCGCAGTTCGGCCAGTGGCTGCGCGACAACGCGGGCGACAAGCTGCTCTATTGCGAGGAAGCAGGCGTCAACGCCATCGCCATAACGGCGGCGCCGAATTTCCGTGCTATGTGTGACAATATCGCCTTCTCGCTGTCGCTCTACTCCGGCCAGATGTGCACGGCGCCGCAGAACATTTTCGTCCCAAAGAAGGGCATCACCACCGATGAAGGCCGCAAGACCTTTGACGAGGTCGGCGCTGGCATCGCAGCAGCCATCGACCGGCTGCTGGGCGATCCCGGCCGTGCGCAGGCGATCCTTGGCGCGATCCAGAGCCCGGCCACGCTGCGGCGCATCAAGGATGCCCGCAAGCTCGGCAAGGTCATCCGTGATTCCGGCACGGTTGAAGGCGCAGGCGAGGCCCGGATCGCCACGCCGCTGCTGGTCGCGGTCGATGGCAAGGACGAGGCATCTTACGGCGAGGAGCGTTTTGGTCCCATCGCCTTTCTTGTGGCGTGCAAGGACGAGGAAGACGCTGTCCTGCGCGCATCCCTCACGATCTTCACCTTCGGCGCCATAACGGCGGCGCTCTATGCGACGGACGAGAAGATCATCAGATTTGCAGAGCGGGCCTTCGGCCGCGCGGGAGTCAATCTTTCGGTCAATCTCGTCGGCAACATCTTCGTCAACCAGTCCGCCGCTTTTTCCGATTTCCACGCGACCGGCGCCAACCCCGCCGCCAATGCTGCGCTGACCGATGCTGCCTTTGTGACCAACCGCTTCCGCGTCGTCGCCGTGCGCAAGATGGCAGCCTGAACAGTAGAAACCGCATTCACCAACGCTCTGGGAGGAGCCCGATGAAACTCACCTCGCTTGCCCTTGCAACTGCCGCCGCCTTCGGCCTCGCATTGACTGCGGCAAAAGCCCAGGACATCAAGATAGGTGCGGTCCTGTCCGTGACCGGACCTGCCTCGTTCCTCGGCGATCCCGAGGAAAAGACGCTGAAAATGTATGTGGACGAACTGAACGCCAAGGGCGGCATCAGCGGCCGCAAGATCCAGCTTATCACCTATGACGACGGCGGCGATGCCAGCAAAGCGCGCACCTTCGCCACCCGCCTGGTGGAAGAGGACAAAATCGTCGCCATGGTGGGCGGCTCCACAACTGGCACGACGATGGCCATGGGGCCCGTCTTCGAGGATGCGCAGATCCCTTTCATCTCGCTCGCGGGAGCCGTTGTCATCGTGGAGCCGGTCAAGAAGTTTGTCTTCAAGACCCCGCACACCGACCGCATGGCCTGCGAAAAGATTTTCGAGGATCTGAAAACACGCAATCTCACGAAGATCGCCATGATCTCGGGCACCGACGGGTTCGGAAAATCCATGCGTGATGAATGCGTGAAGGTGAATGCCCGTTTGGGAATCGAAATTGTCGGCGAAGAAACCTACGGCCCGCGCGATACCGACATGACACCGCAGCTCACCAATATACGGACGAAGAACCCGCAGGCCGTGGTCAACCCCGGTTTCGGCCAGGGTCCGGCCATCGTAACGCGCAACTACCGCCAGCTTGGCATCACCGTGCCGCTTTACCAGAGCCATGGTGTCGCCTCGAAGCAGTTCATCGAGCTCTCGGGGGACGCCGCCAACGGCGTGCGCCTGCCTGCCGCCGCCCTGCTGGTTGCTGACAAGCTGCCGGACAGCGACCCGCAGAAAGCCGTCGCGCTTTCCTACTCGAAAAAATTCACTGAGATTGCCAAGCAGCCGGTCTCGACCTTCGGCGGCCACGCCTATGACGGGTTGATGATCCTTGCCGGCGCCATCCAGCGCGGCGGCGTTGATCCGAAGAAAATCCGGGACGAGATCGAGGCGACCAAGGGCTTCGTGGGCACGGCGGGCATCTTCAACATGACCCCGGCTGATCACATGGGACTGGATCTGAAAGCGTTCAAGATGCTCGAGATCAAGGGCGGCGACTGGACACTGGCGGAGTGAGGCCAC
>CAXTUM010000123.1:2888-7318 GCA_964247205.1 uncultured Beijerinckiaceae bacterium | reverse complement strand
AGCCCAGCTGCATGCCGGTGATGGTGACGACCGGAATCATCGTGTTCTTCAGCGCATGGCGGAAATTGATGCTGCTGTCCGTCAGTCCCCTTGCGCGGGCGAAGCGGATGTAGTCGGCGCGCATCACCTCCAGCATCTCGGACCGCACGAGCCGCATGATCAGGGTGAGCTGATAGAAGCCGAGGGTGACAACAGGCAGGATCAGCGACTTGCGCCCGCTTTCGGTCAGCAAACCCGTGGTCCACCAGCCGAAAGCCACCGTTTCCCCCCGCCCGAACGTCGGCAGCCAGCGCAGCACAACGCCGAAGAAATAGATCAGGCCGATGCCGATCAGGAATGTCGGCAGCGACACGCCGATCAGCGACAGGCTCATCACCAGATTGGCCGCCCATCCGTCACGTCTCAGCGCGGTGTAGATGCCAAGCCCAAGCCCGATGACCAGCGCCAGGGCGGCGGAAATGACGGCGAGTTCGATGGTGGCGGGCAGACGCTCCCGCAAAAGCGTCGCCACGGGCCGCCCCTGCCGGTAGGAAATGCCGAAATCACCCTTGGCCGCATTGCCCAGGAAGCGCCCGAACTGCACGATCATCGGATCGTTCAGACCCAGCGATTGCGCCAGCTCCTCCCGGTCTTTCAGCGTCGCATCCTGCCCCACGATGCTGGCGACAGGATCGCCGACATAGCGGAACATGGAAAAGGCAATGAAGGCCACGGCCACCATGACCATGATTGCCTGCAACACGCTGCGAATGAGATACCCGAACATCCAAAAAGAACTAGCGCAGGCCGTTGGGAAAGCAAAACAAATCCGCTGGGGCTGTGGATGGGCAGTCGGCTGAAGATGTCAGACCAGCTTCCGCCGCGCCAGCCGCATAGCATTCAGAACAACTGACACCGATGACGCAGCCATGGCGGCTCCGGCTATCGCGGGCGTCAGCCAGCCGAGTGCCGCGAGCGGAATGCCGATGCCGTTGAACAGGAACGCCAGCCAGAGGTTCTGGCGGATGACGGCGCGGGTCTCGCGCGCGGCATGCAGCGCTTTCGGCACGAGCCGCAGGTCGGCCCGCATCAGCGTGATGCCTGCCGCGGCCCTCGCGGCGTCGGTTCCGCTGCCCATGGCGATGCCCAGGGGGGCGGCGGCCAGCGCTGGCGCATCGTTGAGGCCGTCACCCACCATGGCCAGCTTGCGGCCTTCGGCAGCGAGCGCCTTCAGGGCCTGCACCTTGCCTGCTGGTTTCAGCCCGGCCCGCACATCATTGATGCCGAGCGTTTTGGCGACGGCGACGGCGGCACCCTGCCGGTCGCCCGACAGCATGACAATCTGCAATCCCTCGGCTGCAAGAGCTTTCATCGCCTGCTCGGCATAGGGCCGCACGCCGTCCACGAAGGCGAAAGCCCCGATCACGCGGCCGGCGCCCGCCAGCCATGACACGGTCTGCGCCTCGCCAAAGCCCGGATCGCGGCTGATCACCTGTTCCAGCACGCCCAGCGAAATCCCGGCGGACCGCACGAATTCGGCTGATCCAAAGAGGGCAGGAACGCCGTTGATCATGCCCTTGACGCCGCCACCCGGTACGACTTCCAGCGCCTCGGCAGGGTCCGCCGTGACATCGCGGTCCTGCGCAGCATCACGGATGGCAGAGGCCAGTGCGTGCTCGCTGCCGAGCGACAGCGCCAGCGCCAGTTTCAGCGCATCATTTGGCCCCACACCCGGCGCGGAGATGGCTGCCACGCGCGGCTTGCCCTCGGTCAGGGTGCCCGTCTTGTCGAAGGCGATGGTGTCGATTCCTGCCGCCTGTTCCAGCGCTTCCACATCGCGCACCAGAATGCCCGCTTTGGCCGCCGAGCCCATGCCAGCGACAAGCGCGATGGGCGTGGCCAGCCCAAGCGCGCAGGGGCAGGACACGACAAGCACCGAGATCGCTGCCACCAGCGCCATCTCGCTGTCGCCGAGCCAGAACCAGACGCCATAGGTCACCACCGCGATCAGCAGCACGGCGGGGACGAAGACACGCGCGACGCTGTCCGCAAGCTTCTGGGCCGGGGCGCGGGAGGTCTGCGCGGTTTCAACGAGACGCGCTATGCGCGCCAGCGTCGCGTCCTCGCCCACTGCCGTAGCTTCTACCGTCAGCATGCTGGCCCCGTTGAGCGCGCCGGAAATCACCTTCGTGCCTAGCGTCTTGAGCAGGCGTTGGCTTTCGCCCGTAACAAGGCTCTCGTCCATCTCGCTGGTGCCCTGCGTGACGATGCCATCGGCCACCGCGCGCTGTCCTGGCCTTACAGCAAAATATTCGCCCGCTTTCAGCGTGGTGGCCGCTACATCGCTCCAGGCCTTGTCGCGAAAGACCAGAACCGTCGCGGCCTGTTCGCGCGACAGGGCGGAGAGCGCATCGCCCGTGTCGCTGCGCGCCCAAGCCTCGAGCACCTTGCCCAGCAGCACGAAGGCGATGATGGCGACCGATCCCTCGAAATACAGTGCATGGCCATGCCCGGCATGTCCTTCATAGACGCGCCAGGCGCTGAGGCCGAACGCCGCCAGCGTTCCCAGCGCCACCAGCACATCCATATTGGGCGCGCCGACGCGCAGGCTCTTGAAAGCCCCCCGGATGAAGCGCCAGCCGCAGATGAACTGCACGGGAGCGGCCAGCGTCAGCTGCACATAAGGCGACAGCAGCGCGCCGTGGCCATAACCCACCATCGCGGCGATCATGTCGGCAAGAAACGGCAGGAAAAGAAGGGCCGAGACCACGAACAGCAGGAAGGTCCTGCGCTCTTCCGCCCGACGATCTGCTTCCAGCCTCTCGCGCGCCAGCTGCCGCTCCTGCGGCGTTCCCACCCTGGCGCTCGCTCCGTAGCCTGCGGCTTCTACCGCAGCGACTGCAGCGGCGGGATCGATACCAGCGCGTATGTCCGCCCGCTCCAGCGCCGCGTTCACGGTGACGGTTCCTGCTCCAGCCAGCCGCTCCAGGGCTTTTTCGACAACACCCGCACACCCGGCGCAATGCATTCCGGTAATGTCGAGCGTCAGGGCAGGCGCGAGGGTGGGTGAATCAGCCATGGTCCAGAGATGCGGGTCCGGGTCATTGAACGCAAGTGCTCGGATACATTCCGCTCAAACGTTATGCGCCAGATCAAACCGGACTTTGCAGAACTGCGGCATTCATCGCACTTTCGACCCGTTCCAATCTGTGTCACGGAAGAGGCACGTTTGCGTTCAACACGGATTGGTTCATTCATGGCATCAGCTGGCGACAAGCACGCCCCCAAGACCTCGCTCAGGAGCCTGTTGCCGCTCATTCCCTTCGCCATGCGGCACAAGGGGCGGATAGCGGCGGCAGTCATCGCGCTCACGGTGGCTTCCGCCGCCACATTGCTGATCCCGGTGGCCGTGCGCCGCGTTGTCGACCTGGGCTTCACGGCGGAAAACGCCAGTTTCATCAGCCAGTATTTTGGCGTTCTGCTGGGCGTCGTAGGCATTCTCGCGGTGGCCAGTTCCCTGCGCTATTATTTCGTGATGACGTTCGGCGAGCGCGTGGTCGCTGACCTGCGCGCGGCGGTTTTTGATCATCTGACACGTCTGGATGCCGCCTTTTTCGACCGTTCGCGCTCGGGCGAGCTGGTGTCCCGTCTATCGGCAGATACGACACAGTTGAAGTCCGCCTTCGGCGCCAGCGCCTCCATCGCCTTGCGTAACCTCGTGCTGTTCATGGGCGCGACAGTGATGATGGTCTGGACCAGCCCCCGGCTGTCTGCGCTGGTGCTGGTCGCGATTCCGCTGATCATCCTGCCGCTGATCGGTGCGGGCCGTTCCGTGCGGCGGCGCTCGCGGGAAGCGCAGGATGCTCTCGCCGAAACATCGGCCTATGCGACCGAGCAGATAGGCGCATCGCGCACCATGCAGATATTCGGCGCGGGCGGGCGGGTGCGCCAGACCTATGCGCAGGCGGTCGATACGGCCTATGGCACGGCGCGCGACAGCCTGAAGGCGCGGGCGCTGCTGACGGCGGTCGCGATTTTCTTCATCTTTGCCAGCGTCATCGGCATTCTCTGGCTGGGCGCGCAGGCAGTGATCGAGGGCAGCATGACCGGCGGGCGGCTGTCGCAGTTCATCCTCTACGCTGTGTTTGCGGCAAGTTCGCTCAGCCAGCTTTCGGAAGTCTGGACCGAGATTTCCGCCGCTGCAGGCGCTGCGGGACGTCTGGCCGAACTGCTGGAAACACAGCCGCAGGTGAACGAACCGGCCAGCCCGCAAGTGATGCCGTCGCCCCCGCAAGGCGCGATTGTGCTGGACGCTGTTTCCTTCGCCTATCCATCCCGGCCCGAGCAGGTCTCGCTGGGGCCGGTCACGCTCACGGTCAAACCGGGCGAGCGCATCGCGATTGTCGGGCCGTCCGGTGCGGGCAAGAGCACGCTGGTGCAGCTTGTGGCGC
>CAXTUM010000123.1:0-2788 GCA_964247205.1 uncultured Beijerinckiaceae bacterium | reverse complement strand
GCGATTGTCGGGCCGTCCGGTGCGGGCAAGAGCACGCTGGTGCAGCTTGTGGCGCGTTTCTACGATCCAACTGAGGGCCGCGTGCTGATCGATGGCGTGGATGCCCGCAAGGCCAGCCTCGATGACTGGCGCTGCCGCATCGCTCTCGTGCCGCAGGATCCCGTGATCTTCTCCGGCACCATCGCCGAGAATCTGCGCTACGCCCGTGCGGATGCGACAGACGGCGACCTGCGCAAGGCCTGCGAGCAGGCCTCCGCCATGGGCTTCATCGATGCGCTGGAGAAGGGCTTCGAAGCCCTTGTGGGCGAGCGCGGTGTGACGCTCTCGGGCGGCGAGCGCCAGCGTCTAGCCATCGCCCGCGCCATCCTGAAGGATGCGCCGATCCTGCTGCTGGATGAGGCGACATCGGCGCTGGACGCCGAAAACGAGGCGGCGGTGCAGGCCGCCCTCGATGTGCTGATGGAAGGGCGCACCACCATCGTGGTGGCGCACCGGCTGGCGACCGTGCTGAAGGACGACCGCATTCTGGTCATGGACGAGGGGCGCATCGTCGAGGAAGGCACGCACCAGAGCCTCGCTAAGAAGAAGGGCGGGCTTTATGCCCGCCTGGCCCATCTGCAGTTCGACGCTGCGATCAGAGCTGCCAACGATAGCGGAAAATCGGCAAGCCTGAGCGCGGGTTGACGCCTTCGCCGGTTTTCACGAAACCTTCCTGCTCGTAGAAGCGGATAGCGCGGTGGTTCATCGCGTTCACGTCGAGACGGATTTCATGGGGTGAAAGGCGCCGCGCTTCCGCCATGAGCGCTTCGGCAACGCCACGGCCTTTCCACGCGATGTCGACACAAATCTGGTCCAGAAGGGTAGTTCGCGTGTTGATCAGGATAAACCCGGCCATTGACCCATTCGCCGTGTCGAAGGCAATCCGCACAGGTTCATCCGCATCCGCCCATGCCATTACATGATCAACAAACCATGCCCTACGCTCGTTGAAATTGATATCCGGATAGACCTCGGACCAGCTTTCGACCCACAGGTCCACGAGCTCCGGCAGATGGGCGCTCACATAATCATGAAAAGCGAGAGCCAAGCCTCACCGTTCCGTCAGCTTCAGCTCGATCCGGCGGTTGCGGCGCAGAACATCATCGCTGTCGCCCGCCTCCAGCGGCTGAAACTCGCCAAATCCCGCCGCAAGCAGGCGTGTTTCCGGAATGCCGCGCGTCGCCAGATAGCGCACCACGGCGATAGAGCGCGCCGCTGACAGCTCCCAGTTCGACGGGAACTGCACCGACCGGATGGGCCGCGCATCGGTATGGCCGTCCACGCGCAAGACCCAGGCGATATCCGGCGGGATTTCCCGCGCCACCTCGATCAGCGCATTCGCCAGCTTGTCGAGTTCGGGCAGACCACCGGTGTTCAAAGACGCCTGTCCGGCGTCGAACAGGATTTCCGACTGGATGACGAAGCGGTCACCCACGATGCGGAATTCCGGGCGGCTGGCCAGCACATTGCGCAGGCGTCCGAAAAAGTCGGAACGGTAGCGCGTCAGTTCCTGCACGCGCTGGGCCAGTGCCAGATTCAGCCGTGCTCCAAGATCAGAAATGCGCGCCTGCGCTTCCTTGTCCTTCTGCTCGGATGTCCCCAGCGTCTCTTCAAGCGCCGCCAGTTGCCGCCTCAAGGCCGCGATCTGCTGGTTGAGGATCTCAACCTGCGCGGCAGCACGGGCCGAGAGCGCGCGTTCGGCGTCCACGGCGCGCTGTGCCGCAGCGGCTCCTGCTGCCGCCCCGCCCAGTGCTCCGGCTTCGGCGCGCAGCCTGTCCGCCTCGGTGCGTGCACCTTCCAGCGTCGTGGTCAGCACCGAAATCGCGTCGTCGCGTCCCCGCCCGGTGGCCTTTTCCAGTGCCAGAAGGTCTGTCAGTTCTGCAATCTGGCGATTGAGGCGTGTGAGGGCATCGTCTCGCCCGCTGACTTCCCGCGACAGGAAGAACTGCGCCATCATGAAGACGGCAAGCAGGAACACGAAAACCAGCAGCATCGTCGACAGCGCATCGACAAACGCCGGCCAGTAATCGACGCCCTGATGGCGGCGGCGGTTGCGCGCCAGCGCCATCAGATGCGCTCCTTCTCAGCCGTGAGATGGGTCAGCAGCTTCTTCACATCGGCCTGGCTTTCGGATTGCGCCTCCACCCAGTCACGGATCTGCTGCTGCTCCTGACGCATATGCTGAACCAGTTGCTGGATGCCTTCGGCGAGACTCGCGAGCGACTGGTTGGTGACGGCGGCGCCGGTCTGGCTGGAGATCAGGCGGTTCAGCCGCTCCAGCGCCGAGGAGAGATCGCCGTTGTCGGTTGGCACCACATCATTGGCCGTGGTCGAAAGCCAGTCCTCCAGCTCGTTGTAGAACCGCGTTTGCGCCTGCCCGGCCTGCAGGTCGAGAAACCCCAGGATCAGCGATCCCGCGAGGCCGAACAGCGAGGAGGAGAACGAGATACCCATGCCAGCCAGCGGAGCCTGCAAGCCCGCCTTCAGTTCGTCGAACAGCAGCGTGGCATCCTTGCCGGTCTGCATCGCACCGATGACCCCGCCGACAGAACTCACGGTTTCGAGCAGGCCCCAGAATGTGCCGAGCAGGCCCAGAAACACCAGCAGGCCGGTGAGATAGCGCGAGACATCGCGCATCTCGTCGAGCCGCATGCCGACGGATTCCAGCACCGAGCGCAGAGTGCTCATGGAAATGACGCTGCGTCCCGCCTTGTCGCCCAGCAATGTTGCGATGGGGGCGAGCAGCGAC
>CAXTUM010000122.1:0-7344 GCA_964247205.1 uncultured Beijerinckiaceae bacterium | reverse complement strand
CCTTTGGAACTTCAGCAACGTGCTGGAGAAACCGGGCTATGACCGCCTGGTGGCCATCATGGGAGACGGCCGTCAATTCAGCAACGACGAACTCATGCGCGTTCCGTACGAGAGGGCCGTGGACATGAGCTTCGTGCACAAGGCGCGCCACCTGTGATCCGGCACGTGTAAGGCCATGGTGGAGATCGATGGCATCGGGCACGTCTACCTCACGCGGGAACGGGAGACTCGCGCCATCGAAGACGTCACGACGACGATTCACAAAGGCGAATTCGTTTCGATCGTCGGGCCCAGCGGCTGCGGCAAGAGCACCTTGCTGAACATCATGGCCGGCTTCATCGCGCCGACCCAAGGTGAAGTCCGGTTCAATGGGATCAAGGTGCAGGACAAGATTCCACCGGGCTTGGGCTACATCTTTCAAAAGGACACGCTGCTGCCCTGGTACCGGGTTCGCGACAACGTGGCGTTGGGGTTGCGCTATCGAGGGCAGCCGGAGGCGCAGATCAGGGCCAAGGTGGCCTCCCTTCTCCTCATGGGTGGTCTGGAGGGCTTCGGCGACGTGTATCCGCACCAGCTCTCCGGCGGTATGCGCCGGCGGGTTGCGTTGCTGATGACGCTGGCCTGTGAACCGAGCATTCTCTTGCTCGACGAGCCTTTTGGCGCCCTCGACACGCACACGATGACGCTGCTGCACCAGGCGCTGATCGGCATCTGGCGAAGAATGGGCCAGACTATCGTGCTCGTCACGCACAACCTCGATGAGGCGGTGACGCTGTCGGATCGCGTGCTCGTTCTGTCCGGGCCGCCGAGCCGCATCATTCTCGACCACCGGGTCGATCTGCCGCATCCTCGCGACGTGTTCAGTGTGCGCGAGACAGCCGGCTTTGCACATCACTTCCAGACGATCTGGCGCGTCGTGGGCGAGCAGTTCAGGACGACCAGCGTGCAAGGGATTCGCCCCGAGGGGCACATCGCGTGAGCAGCAGCCCAGCACGACAGGAGCGGCAGCAGCAGCACCCACAGGATTGGGCCGCTCGCATTCGAGCACTGGACCGTGCGGCGCGCATCGAGCGGTTTCGAGTGCTGGCTTGGGAGGTATCGCTGCTGCTGCTGATGCTCGGTGTTTGGGAGTTCGGCACCCGCGTGACCTGGTTGGCGAAGAACATCAATATCTTCGATCCGTTTTTTGTCAGTCGGCCGTCGCGCGTGCTGGTGCAGCTTTATCAGTGGACCTGCGGCGCCAAGGCGGCGCAGTTCTGGCCGCACTTGTTCTCGACGCTGGTGTCGACCCTCCTCGGGCTGACGGTCGCCGTCGCCTCCGGCTTCTCCGTGGGCATGCTGTTCAGCCAGCGGCGTCGTTTGGCTCGAGTTCTCTCGCCGTTCATCGTGGCGTTGAACTCACTGCCGCGGATTGCATTCGTGCCGCTGATCACGATGGTTTTCGGATTGGGCATGGCCTCCAAGGTCGTGACCGCCTGGTTCATCGTCTTCTTCCTGGTATTTTTCAACACCTTCAAGGGCGCCAGCAGCATCGAGCGGGAACTGCTGGAGTTCTGCCGAACACTGGGCGCCAGCGAACGGCAAATCACCTGGACGGTGCGCGTTCCAAGCGCCTTGTCGTGGACCTTCGCGGCGCTTCCCAACGCCGTTAGCTTTTCGTTGATCGGCGTCGTGCTCTCCGAGTTCGTCGGCTCGACCACCGGCATGGGCTATCTGATCATCGTTGCGCTGTCCACCCTGAATTCAGCCGAGATGTTCGCGGCTCTGACCGTGCTCAGCGTGGCGGGCGTCACCCTTGTGTTGCTGTTCCGCATGGTCGAGCGGCGGGTGCTGCGTTGGACACCGGAACTTCGCGAGTGATGAGGCCGGACAGACCCCAGCGCTAACGAATTCACACGCAGTAGATCGCCTGGACCGTGCGCGTCCGGCCTTCCAGGTTGTTGCGCAAGACGTTCTCGACCTTGGCGAGGAAATCCACAGGCACGAGCACGTTGAGGCTCAGCAGCGGCGGGCCCTCACGTTCATTGATCTCCTGGCGCTTGCGCTGAAGTGCGATGGAGCGCTGCGTCGTATCCTGCCATACCCGTTCCTTCAGCCCCGCACCTGATAGCAGCGCCTTGGCCTGTGCTTCGGTGACCAAAAAGTTCAGCGATGGCGAGTCGGCCCAGAGCACGGGCAAGTGAATGTCCATCACAGCGCCGGCAAAAATTGCCTCCAGGGCAAAGACTCCGCCGGGACGCAGTACCCGGAAAACTTCGCGAAGGTACCGGTCTTTGTCGTCGATGTTCATCAAGGCGTTCTGGGACCACACCATGTCGAAGCTTGCGGCGGGAAATGGCAGGTCCAGTGCATTGGCGCACTGGAAATTCACTTGGTCGCCCATGCCCAACTTCGCGGTGAGCATCCGGGCGGCTTGGCAATAGCCTTCCGTGAGGTCGATGCCTGTGACCCGGCAACCAAACTCCGCAGCCAATGTCCTAGCCGGGCCGCCGATGCCACAGCCAATGTCCAGGACCTTCGAGCCATCGGCGATCGCTGCCAATCGCGCCAACTCCCGCGTTGAGTCGCGTCCACCTGCATGAAACTCGTCGAAGCTGGCCAGATCCTCTCTCGTCAGGCGCTCGGGGTCTTTGCCGGCCTCGATCAGCCTCGCGACGATGCGGGCCGAGATGTCGATCGGGGCGTACTGGGCGCTCACCGCGCGATCAAGTTCTGTCATGGTTCATTCTCACGGTTTGCTGGCCAGGCAAGCATGCCGAGTTTCAAGTCTGCGCCAAACACCTGCCAACGGCGCCAGCGTTTGCGGCCTGTCCAGTGGGCAGCACGCTGCCGCAGCAGTCACGCAGTTGGATTCATCGTTTCAGTCATCGGAAGACAGGCTCGCTGAAACCGACAGCACCATTCTTCCAGCCTTCGGAAGACTGCCTTCTTCTCTGCATCGCTTCATCCCCACGCGGTGGATGCCTAGCATCGTCTTGTCGCGCTTCAGCGATCCAACCTAGGAACCACCATGCCCATCCTCAACGTCAAGGTCAGTGCCAGCAGGTCCAAAGAAATGACGAGTCGTGTTTCTTCGATCCTGCTGGAACTCACAACCCGCATCCTCCGCAAGGATCCCAAGGTCACCTCGATCGCCATCGAATATGTCGACCCCGAAGACTGGGTCGTCGCCGGCAAGTCACTCGCCGAACAGGGCAAGAGCAGCCTCTACTTCGACATCAAGATCACCGACAAAACGAACAGCAAGGCCGAGAAGGCCCAGTACATCGGGGAAGCCTTCGATGCGTTCGCTCAGCTGCTCGGCAACTTGCACGAAGAGAGCTACATCTACGTGCAGGATGTCAGAGCGACTGCCTATGGATATGGCGGCCGAACCCAGGAGTACCGGTACCACCACGCATGACCAGACCCTTCACCACCGACAGGCACGCCAGCAAGGAGTTCGCCTGATGAAACCCTTCGCGGTGTTGACCCTGTCGGGCAGTTTGCGCAAGGCATCGCTGAATACAGCGATGCTGACGATGGCCGCCGACTGCGCGCCGCCAGGGCTGCGTGTGAACCAGCCTCGCGGCGTGGGTGATCTGCCGCTGTTCAATCCCGACCTCGAACTGCACGAACCACCCTCGGTCGCACGCCTGCGCAGCGAGATTGCCACGGCCGACGCCGTGATCATCGCCAGCCCCGAATACGCCCACGGGGTGAGCGGTGTGATGAAGAATGCGCTGGACTGGATGGTCGCGACTGGCGTGTTTGTTGACAAACCCGTGGTCCTTTGGAACGCCTCTCCCCGCGCATCGATTGGGCTGGCGGCCCTGAGCGAGACATTGATCGTCATGTCTGCGCGGCTGGTGAATGAGGCCGAACTGGAGATGCTGATCAAGCCGGCCGATGCGGCAGGCCCACCCGTCAATCCAGATCCCTTTGCGATGCAGACCGCGCTGCTCGCTCTGCACAGCGTGTTGACGCTGCGTGAGCATTCGCCCGACTCGAACTGTCAGCCGTCAACACATTCCTTGATCGCGACGCCCGCGACCTTGATCCGGCCGCCGAACGGCAGTGCCGCCGCCTGATAGATGGTCCTGGCAGGCCGGACTCCAGCCGCAAACAGCTCTGCAAAAAGCTGGTTCACCTCAGGCGCATCGGCGAGGTCGACGAAGGCGATGTCGACAAATACCAGGTCGCTGACCGAAAACTCGGCCGCCTTGATTGCGGCGAACAGGTTTCCAAAGGCGCGGCGAGCCTCTTCAGTGGCCGTGCCTGGAACATAGGCCCCGGACTCGTCGATCGAAAGCTGCCCGCTGAGGTAGCACATGCGATCCACCACAACGGCATGGCTGATCGGTGACGACCACTTGGGAAGTCCGTCTCCGTCGGTGACAAACTTGCGCATGGTGTGTGACTCCGCGGTTCAACGATGGGCCATGGCCAGCATCGCACCGAAAACCACGAACGTGGCACTCGCTGCCCGGTTCACAGCGCCGCCGCCACGCTCGGAAGTGAGCCAGTGCTTTGCCCGCCTTGCGAACAACGCGTAGGCGCAGTGAATGACGACCACCAAGCCGCTGTAGGTGAGCACCAGGGCGGCAAACTGAATCGAATACTTCGCTGCGGGATCGATGAACTGCGGAAAGACCGAGAGAAAGAAGAAGATGGCCTTCGGGTTCGTCAGTTGCAGCGAGAGTCCTTCAAGGAACCGTCTGCCAAAGGTAGCGGCATGCGCGGGTTGGTCCGCAAACCGGAACGGAGGTGCCCGCCACAGCCGAACGCCCAGGTACAGGAGATAGGTGGCGCCAACCAGTTTGAGAACGGTGAAGGCGAGCGCCGACGTGGCCAGCAGGACACCCAGGCTGGTTGCGGAAATTCCCGCCACCACGAGCGCACCAACGGCGATGCCCAGGATGCCGCCGATGGTGCCGCGCAGGCCGTAGCGCAGCGCGTTGGTGAGCGACATGACCACCCCTGGGCCAGGGCTGAGAACCGTGACGCTGGCCACCAGCAGGAAGACGGAATAGAGCTTCATCGGCAGGCCTCCTACAGGTCCAGGGTCAGCTCCGCACTCGTCGCGCGAGAGACACAAATGCACATCAGCCCCGCCTCTTCCCGGTCGGCGTCGTTGAGAGCCGTGTCGCGATGCTCCGGCTCGCCACCGACCACCTTGACCTGGCAGGTGCCGCAGGTGCCGCCCCGGCAACCCGACGGCGCCGGCACGCCTGCGGCTTCGACAGCGTCAAGGATGCTTTGGTCCGCCGCCACGGCGATGCGTCTACCGCTGCGACGCAGCGTCACCGTCACGGGGCGGTTTGTCGTGATGACAGCACCGGTCACAAAGCGCTCGAAATGCACGCGCTCGTCCGGCAGTCCGGCGGCCTTTGCTGCCGCCCGTACATCATCGATCAGTCGCCCTGGGCCACACACGTAGAAGACCGTGCCGGCAGCGGCAAGCTCGATCAGAACCTTGATGTTCAAGCGCTGTTTCTCGTCTGCGGCATAGACCCGCAGGCCAGCGCTGAACGCGCGCTCGAGAGCGTCCAAATAGGGCGCTTCGCTACGCGACCGAACCGCGTAGTGCAGACAAACACCGCGCCCGTCGGCTTTCAGCTGTTCTGCCATCGCTTTGATCGGCGTGATCCCGATGCCGCCGGCAATCAACACAGTCGGTCGATCATCTTCATGCAACGCGAAGTCATTGCCCGGCTGGCCGCAGTGCAAAGTCATGCCCAACCGGAAGCCGGCATGCACGCCGACCGAGCCGCCGCTGCCCTTGTCTTCGCGCAGCACGGCAATCTCATAGGCATTGCGGTTGCCCGGATTCGATGCGATGGAATACCGTCGCGTGCTCGCGCTGCCGTTCCGCAGTTGGACGGGGACGTCGATGTGCGACCCCGCCCGCACCGTGGGCAGATCGGAACCGTCCAGCGAGCGCAATTCGTAGGCACGCACCCTCGGCGTCAGTTGGCGAATTCCGGTGATGCGAAGTGAGAGGGTTCCGCGGCCGAGGCTGTCAGGCGCTCGGGATGCATTGGTTGCGCCCAGCGCCTTCTTCAGGCGTGCGATCTCCTCATGCAGGGGTGCGATGCCTTCGTCGATCTCGGCCTTCGTGAATCGAGGGGTGATGTGTTGTGGACAGTTCCAGTCGTATCCCTCGACGGTGATGACCATCGCTCGCTCGACCCGGGCCTGGTAGTGCGGCATCTCGAGGCGTGCCATCAAGGTCGCGTCCTCACTTGCATCGACCATGCGCACTCGGCCCAGGATCTTCAGGCGCCGCTGGTTCGCGTAGTCCATCAGGATGATCGAAACCCGGTCGTTGCCTTGCAGGTTGCCAACGCTGATGTACTGCACGTTGCCGCGAAAGTCGGCATAGCCGATCGTCTTCGGGTCGAGTACTTTCAGGAACCCGGCAGGACCGCCTCGGTACTGCACATACGGCCAGCCGGACTCACCGACAGTGGCCTGATAAAAGCCATCTCGGTCGTGGATGAAGTCGGCCTCGGCGTCGCTCAACATGTCGCGCTTGTCATTGGTTCGGTCAAGCGGCGCATAGACGGACCGGCTCCCCATGCGGGTCTGCATCGCACGAACTGCGGGCGTGAAGGCGATATCGGAGTAGGCGCGGCCCATGTCAGGTGCCTTCCATTGTTTGACCTAAGCGGGCCGCCATTGGCGGGCCCGCCTGAAGGGGTTAGGCGTCTGCATTGCTTCTGTGAGCAGCATGCGGTAAACGACGAAGCTACTCATTCGAGAGAATCTCGTGTGTGAGGTTGTCCACCACGACGGGGCTGTCGAAGTATGTGACGGAGGGATCTGTACCGTACTTCTCACGCACGAAGGATTTCCAACCTTCGGTGTACATGGCATCAGCTTCGACTCTCGAGTTCCAGAGATAAATTCCACCGGCTGTGCTCCCGTCTTGCGAGAGAACATAGACCTTACGGACAAGACCAGCTACGCCTTGATATTTCGGCGCGGTGCTTAGGAAGATCGTTCGTGCCTCCTCCCGCGTGATGGGCTTGGGCAACCTAAACGTGGTGATGGCTGTGATCATTCAGACTCTCCTTTGGGGGTGAGGGTGACTGTGAGAGACGCCTAACGCCACCGGCGGGTGCAAGGCCACATGGCCGACGTTGGCGCAGATGTGATCGATGGGGGCGATTCGGCTTATGAGGGCTCCAGGTTCACGTGGGATCGACGCGCCGCGATGCTGCTGCGGGTGGATAAACTGTCGCAGGCGGCGGTGCAAAGTGGAACCGCCGCCGAGCCCAATTCACCGTTTCGCACGCCGGAACAGTTCGCGCATTGCTCCACCCGGAATCGACTGCAACTGGGCACGCTCAGGCGCCGTCA
>CAXTUM010000121.1:0-7427 GCA_964247205.1 uncultured Beijerinckiaceae bacterium | reverse complement strand
CGCGCGGCCACGTCTTCGTGGGGCTGAGGCATGATCCGCTGACGCAAGCGGATGATCCACGGATCATCGAGCTTGGTCCGGACGGCGCCTATCTTGGCGGCTTTGGCGGAATACTCATCGCCGATACGCATCTCCTGACGATCTCGCCCGCCGGCAGCCTGCTGGTCGTGGATCGTGACATGCACGAGATCGTCATCTGCTCGCTGACGGGCAAGAGGATGGGCGGCCTGGGCTTGCGCGGTCAGCCTTTAAACCCCTTCAACCATCCCAGCGACGTGGCGGTCACGGGCTCCGGCCACATCTTCGTCGCCGACGGCTATGCCGCTCATCTTGTGCATCGCTTCGACCCTTCGGGCCGATACCTTGGTGCGTTCGGCGGGCCGGGCCGGGAGCCGGGACGGTTCATGGAGCCACATGCGCTCTGGGCCTTCGCCGATGGCCGCGTGGCCGTGGTCGACCGCTGCAACGACCGGGTGCAGATTTTCTCTCACGAAGGCGATCTGCGCGATGTGTGGGAGGGTTTCTACCGCCCCGTTGCCATCTGGGGCGATGCCGATGGCCGAGCTTTCATCACCGACAGCGTCCCCAGGCTCCATTGCCGGTGCCCTGCGGGCGAAGATCTCGGCGTTTGTCGCCCCGTGCTGAATGGGGCCCATGGCATCTTCGGCGCGCCGTCGGGTGATCTCTTCCTGGCGGAGGGGAATCCCAGCCGCGTCACGCGGTTGCGACGGGTGTCTTGAATGGAGCTGAGCAGCACGGATATCCCGCCCCTGCAAACCCCTCCAAGCTTTCTCTCCCATGACCGGCATGCCTGTTGCGCGATCTCGCTGCGCCCTCCGTCATATGGCGGCGAGGCGCAGTGAGATCCGGGGTACGACGGCCGGGCAGATTGTGACCTATGCGTGTTCTCACGCCGTGTGAGAAAGTTCTCTCGTCTTTGCTCATTCCCGTGAGTTGTAGCGCGTGTGCGGCACTCCCGGCTCTTCGGGCAACCAGCGGTCATAGAATGTCTTCACATGCGGAAACACCGCCGCCGCCAGTGCCTTGCGGTCCACTTCCGTGGGGGTGAGCGGGCGGGAGAGGCTCTCCCTGATCGCTTCCAGGACTTCATTGCGGTCGATCCGGGTGAAGCGGCGATCGTGGTAGATCACGTCGCCCTCGACCATCACAGTGTCAACCGCATCCGGCCGGGCGCGATGGACAATGACGTCAAGCAAGGGCGTGCTGGCGTCCTGATAGGGAGCGATGATCTGCTTGTGGTCGAAGATCACCAGATCCGCGTGGGCACCCGGTGCCAGATGCCCGATGTGCCGGCCAAAGGGCGTTGTGCCCGCACCATGCTCCGTCGCCATGCGGAAGACATCGGCAGAAGACGGATGCGGTGCGTCTATGCCCGGCTCGCGGTGGGCGCGCAGCACCATGCGCATCTCCTGCAACATGTCGCGGTCGTCGTTGATGCCCGCCTCGTCGATGCCTATCGCGACGGGAATCCCTTCCGCCAGAAAGCGGTTGACCGGTGCGATGCCGCTTTTCAACCGAAAGTTGGAGGAGCAGTTATGGCAAATGCGTGCGCCATGCGTAGCGCAGGACCGGATGTCGTCCTGTGTCATCCAGACGCCGTGGCCAATGGTGAGCTGTTCGTTCAGCAGGCCGAAACGGGCGAGATGGGCCAGAGCCGAACCGCCTGTGCGCCGGCGGGCATATTCCTTCTGGTAGGGCGTTTCCAGCAGATGCATGTGAACAGGCAGGTCGTGGCGCACGGAGATGTCAGCGGCCACGCCCAGCGCGTCGTCCGAGAGCCAATGCAGATTGGCGGGCGCGATCTGCAGGGCAATCCGGGCATCGTCCGCGAGTTCTCCGCGCAAGGCTTCGAAGACCGCGACCTGATCCGCGAGCGGCAGAGTGAAACGCTGGAAATAGGACCGGAGCGCCGGGCGCAGCTCTGGCGGCACGCTCTCCGTGAAAAGCGCGTCGTCCTCGTAGACGAGGCGGTTCTGGTCCCGCAGCGCCATGGAATACGAGGCGCGCATGCCAATCTCGCGGTAAGTGCCAATCACCTTCCGGGATGCCGCCAGCACCATATTCACGTCTCCGGGGGCGCGGCTGTGGAGATGCTGGACGGTCGTCACACCGCTCGCTACCATCTCGAATGCAGAGAAGAGCGTATCGAGACGGAGGTCCACATCGCGCAAGGCGAGGCGAGAGGCGAACCAAAGCTCGAGCGGATGATCCGGTGAACCGAGCTGGAAGGGCGTCAATCCCACATGATGGTGGGCATTGATCAGGCCGGGTGTCACGATCTTGCCGCGCCCTCCCAGCCTTTGGGCGTCGGGATAGTTCTGTATGAGCGTTTGGACATCGCCGATCTGGACGACCCGACCCGCGTCCACCAGAAGCCCGGCATCGCCATGCCAGTGCGGCTTTCCATCCGGGGCAAAGCCTTCGAGGATAAAATCCGCCAGCACCAGCACTGGTGGTCTATCTGCCGCCGCCCCGCTGTCAGACATCACTTGCGGCTCCCCTTGTCTGGTCCTCGCCCGCAATGCGTGCAGCCAGCGCTGGAGCCAGCCCAACGCTTTCCTTCGGCGGCGGGCGGCGGAAGCTGCCGACTGCGGCCTTTCGGGGGGACAGCGCGGCAAGCGTCTCTGCCTGCCGGACGGCGGCATGGACCTGATCGACAAGCGGAACGGGCACATGGTCGCGCATTTCGGCCGCGAGCCCCGCGAGAGGTGCTCCCGCAAGGATGATCACATCGGCCCCCGCCTCGACAGCCGTACGGGACAGCTGCACGAGCGCGTCGCGTTTCTCAGCCGCAACATCGGTCACTGAGCTGAACGGCTGATCGAGGCAGAAGACACCTGCGCAACGCCCGGTCATGCCATGGGTCTCGACGCATTCATTGTACCATGGAGCCATGCGGGCGGCAAAGGAGACGATGCCGAAGCGCTTGCCGAGCATGCAGGCGGTCAGCATCGCGGCCTCCGACATGCCGATGACCGGCTGATCGAAGAGTTCGCGCGCACCGTGGAGGCCGGGATCGCCGAAGGCGGCAATGATCGCGGCATCAAAGCTGCCTGCGCGCTCCGCCAGCATCTCCAGGACGAGGGCGCCAGCGATCTGCGCTTCTGCGCGGCTGGAGATATAGGGAAAGCCGCGCGAGGCGGTTGCTCTCAGGATCGAGGTTCCCGCCCCTGCCACCTGGCTGCCCACTTCGGCCAGGCGGTCGGTGATCGCTTCCGTCATGTTCGGGTTGAGCAGCAGAATGCGCATCAGTTGGGTCAACTCCGTTGTCCGGCTGTTGCTGCCGGGTGGCGGATCATATCGCCACCTTCAGGAAAGCCTCTGCAATCCGGTCGCGGCGGGCGACATAGACGCGGTCGCCCAGCCCATGAAGCTTCGCCAGCACCTGCTCGAAAGCGGGAAAGCGCGCAGGTCTCCCGCAAATTCTCAGGTGATAGCCGATGTTGAGGAGGCGCGGTTTACCGCTTTCCGCCTCCCGCAGCAGGACATCAACGGCATCCGAAACATACTCGACCATCTCGCTGGAGCGGACGAAACCATTGGGGTGGAAGAACTTCATGTCGTTGCTGTCGAGCGCATAAGGCAGCACGAGCAGTGGTCGTGCACCGGTTCGATCAGAATAGGGCAGGTCGTCGTCAAACGCGTTCGACGCATAGAGGAAACCGCGCTCGATCAGGAGAGACCGGGTCCAGTCGCTCTCCGCGCCCCGGCAGAAGAAGCCAACGGGCCTTGTACCGCACGCTGCCTCGATAACGCGGATCGAGCGGTCGATGTCCGCAGCCTCATCCTCGCGGCTCACATAGTCCGCATGCGGGCGCCAGCGCCAGCCGTGAAGTGCGGCTTCATGTCCGCGTTTCACAACCTCGGCGGCCAGTGTCGGCGATTGCTCAACGGCGCGCCCGCAACAGAAGAAAGTTGCAGGAACGGCGAAGCGATCCAGCGCATCAAGCATCCGCCACAAGCCAGCGCGCGTGCCATAGGCGAAGATCTGCTCCTGGCCACGGTCGCGACGCCCCGGCTCGATGACACTCATCACCTCGCCCATGCGCTCGCTCACGGCATCGCCGTATCCCACCTGCTGTTCGGCGCCTTCCTCGAAATTGACAACAACAGAGACTGCAAGCCGTGCGCCGTTCGGCCAACGCAGGTCTGGCCATTGCCCTCCATATCCCGAGAGGTCGATGGTCATCAGCTGGCCTCGAACGCGGACAGGGGATTGCGCGGTGTCCAGGTCGGCAGGCCAAGCCCCGCACGCCAGTGGTGGGCGATCGCGTCACGCCGTGCGAACCATACGCCCTCGCGCCCTGCCATATGGGCGAGAAGCCGTTCAAGGCCGCCGATCCGCGCCGGCCTGCCGATGATGCGCAGGTGCAGGCCGATGGACAGCATGCGCGGCGCAGTCTCCCCCTCGCAGTACAGGCGCTCGAAGGCGGCAATGCAGTAGCGGGCGAAATCATCGCCCTCAACAAATGCCCCTCCCGGCTGGAAGCGCATGTCGTTGGTATCGAATGCGTAGGGCAGCACCACGAGATCGCGCCCGCCAAGCGTGGCCATGCAAGGGCAGTCATCGTTGTAGGCATTTGAATCGTAGAGAAAACCGCCATGCTCGGTCAGGAGCCTGCGTGTGTTCGGGGATGTCGCCGAACGTGTGTGCCAGCCCACGGGAGGCGTACCGGCGCTTTGCGTGATCGCGGCCACGGTGCGTGCAATGGCTTGCCGTTCGGTCGCCTCGTCCATGTGGACGTGGCGTTCCCAACGCCAGCCATGGGCGGAGACCTCGTGGCCGTCCGCAATCGCTTCTGCGCCAATCCACGGCGACCAGGCCAATGCCCGGCCGTTGGCATTCAGCGTTGCCGTCACGCCATTGTCCGCAAGCGCCTGGCGGATCCGCGGCCAGCCCCGGCGCGTGCCGTATTCGTAATGGCTCTCCATGCACAGATCGCGCTGCCCATCGACACGCTCCACAGCCTCGTAGATGAACTCGTTCGCTTCATCGCCTGAGGAGAGCGAAAGTTCAGCGCCTTCCTCGACATTCACCACGACCGAAACGGCAAGCCGCGCGCCGCCCGGCCAGCGGACGGCAGGCTCACCGGCACGGTAGCCAGCAAAGTCCCGGTCGGGCGGCGGGGGAGGCGGAACCCACATCAGAAATCTGCCAGGCGCTTGAGGCCGACCAGCCGGTCGCCAACGACGAGCGCCAGGACGGCGAGCAGGATGAGCAGCGTGGAGATTGCAGCGATCATGGGATCCGGGCGTTCCTCGACAAGCTGGAGCATTTGAATCGGCAGAGTCTTCGTCCAGGCATCCGTAAAGAAGATCGAAATCGGATAATTGTCCATGGACGCAAGGAAAGCGAACATGCCCGAGGTGAGGAATGCGGGTGCAAGTGCGGGTGCCAGCACCCGCCGGATCGCCTGCGCATAGCTGCAACCCAGCGTGCGTGCGGCGTCGATCAGGGTGAAGTCGAAAAGGCTGAGCGCCGCCAGGATCGTGCGCACGACGTAGGGCATGGTGATGACCACGTGGGCGGCAAGAAGGCTAAGCCAGGCATCCCGCAATCCCATGGCCCTGAAACCCTGCAGCATGGCGATTCCGACGACAAGCCCCGGCAACATGAGGGGCGAGACCAGGAAGGTCGCTATGGCCTCACGTCCTCTGAACTCGCCGCGCACCAGTGCGATGGCGCAGAACGCACCGAGCACGAGCGAGATCGCCGTCGAGAGTGCCGCGATCTGGACCGAGGTGAACAGCGAGGCCGACAGGCCTCGCGTGTTTGGCAGCCGTTCATACCAGCGCGTTGACCAGCCTGGCGGCGGTAGCGAGAAAACCGCGCTGTCGCCGAACGAGACAGCCACCGTGATGGCGAGCGGGGCCAACAGGAACAGCACCGCCAGGCTTGCAATGGCCCAGACCAGCGCGCTGGAAATACGCTCGACTGCAGTCATCCACCCCTCGCCAACCGCCGCGATACCCATGTGGATCCGACCACCACTGTGACGGCCAGGACGAGCAGGATCACCGCCGTGGCGGACCCCAACGCCTCGTCGCGCATCAGCAGGAATGAGCGACCTGTCAGCGTCGCCAAAGTCTGGAACCGGTCACCCATCAGGAGGCTGGGGATCACGAACATCGATAAAGACATGGAAAAGACGAAAGCCATGCCGGTAATCAGGCCCGGCATCGTGAGGGGCAGGATGATCTTGCGGAAGCGGTGGAACGGGCTTGCTCCCAGTGTCGCGCCCGCCTCCGCAAGCCGTGGATCGATGAGACGCACAACCGAATAGATCGGCAGGATCATGAAGGGCAGGAAGACATTGGCCGCTCCGATCACCAGGCCAGGCTCGGTGAAAAGCAGCCGCTGCGGCTCATCCCATATCCCGGTCCAGACCAGCAGCTTGGCGATGGCGCCGTCGCGGCGCAGCACGATCTGCCAGGCGAAAGCCTTGACCACCACGCCGATGGACAACGGCAGGATGATCGCCGTGAGCAGCAGGACCTGCGCGATGCCCCTGGCGCGGGCAAGAGCCAGCGCTACGGGATAGCCAATCACGAGACATAGCAGCGTCACCAGCAATGCGATGCGCAGGGTGTTGCCGATGACGCGCAGGTTGTAGTCATCCGAGAGGAACGTGACGAAGAGCGCCAGCGAGAAACCCTCGGGCCGCATGACGCTGCGCATCAGCAGCCAGGCAAGCGGCGCGGCATAGGCGGCCAGGAGATAGCCGAGCGCTGGCAGGGCGAGCCACCAGATGCGGAAAGCGGGCTGCTTCATGGCAGGCTCAAGCCGGATACACCATGGTATCCACCGTCGCGAACGACAGCGGCACCGCGGAACCGGGTTCCAGTCCGCCTGGCAAGGCCCCCGACATCTCGATCAGCACCGGCAGGCCATCCTCGCTTCTGAAATGGATCTGCGCCCGCGCTCCCTGAAAGACGATTTCGGAGATGAAAGGCGCGATCCGGTTTTCGCCCCCGGAACCGCCGATGCTGATGCGCTCCGGACGGACGGCGACCATGACCGCGCTGCCAATCTCAAAACGTCCCCGCGCCTTCAGTGGGCCGAAGGGCGTTTTGACGGTCACCGTCCCGTCCGGATCGTATCCGGAGACCTTGCCGCGAATGCGGGTGGAAAGGCCGACGAACTCGAGGGCGAACGCGGTGGCGGGCTGTCCGTAGATCACGTCCGGCCTGTCAAGCTGCTCGATCCGTCCCGCATTCATCACGGCGATGCGATCGGAGAGGATCAAGGCCTCGTCCTGGTCGTGGGTCACGAAGATGGCCGTAATGCCAAGTTCCCTCAGCAGGCGGCGCAGTTCGATCTGCATGGTCTCCCGCAGCTTCCGGTCAAGTGCCGAGAACGGCTCGTCGAGCAACAGGAGCTTGGGCCTTACGGCCAGCGCCCGCGC
>CAXTUM010000120.1:0-7444 GCA_964247205.1 uncultured Beijerinckiaceae bacterium | reverse complement strand
ACAGTGGTACGGTGCGCGAACGTGTCCAAGTCAAATTCGGGAGTCGGGTCCGACAGCTGAGGCTGTCGGCGGAGCTGACTCAAGAAGATCTGGCCCACCGATGCGGCTTGTTTCGCACCTACATGAGCCGTATCGAGACGGGCAACGCCAATCCAACGCTGACGATGATTCACGCCATCGCCACGAGCCTGCGGGTGCCGGTGACGACCTTGTTCGAGGCGGACGCGCCGACTTCTGACGTTCGGCGCTCGCGCGTCGCAAAGAAGTAGTCGACCTGAAGGAGATTGTTCGGCTTGCGCAGGAGGTGCACATACATTGCCACGGAGCGCCGTCGACCTTGAACGCGCTCCCGGCGCCGCTCATTGTCCTGACCTCATCGAATCGTTCGCTCGATACATGAACCCACCGATCGCTGCAAGAAAGCCCTCGCCATCCAGGCGACGTGCTTCGTAGAGCGTCCGCGCTGCTGCCAGGAGGTGATCCTGGCGATCGCCTTCAACCCACACCATTCCGCTAGTGGCCTCAGTGATCGGATCGCCCTCGGTCACGAGATGTCCGACACGGGCCAGGCGCACCGTGGCATCGTCGATCAATGCGATCAGCAGGTCGGCCTGATCCGTTGCCGTCAGCTCGCGGTCGGACAACACAGCGAACGCCAGTTGACCCCCTTCGGCGGATAACCCGCGCGGCGTGAGCCAGTCGATCACGCGGCGCTCGAAGGCTTGCTCTTCGGCCGGTGCGACGGCCCGGCGCAGGCGCACTTGAACGGCAAAGGTCGTCCGGCCGTCTTCTTGAATCGGAACCACGTTCATCGCTGCGCCTCCAGACGGGTGAGGGCCATGGGAATGATGTCGCGCTTCACAGCGTCGTCCTCCAGAGCTCCTTGCCGCACTGGCGGCACACGTGCGAGTAGTGGGTTCCGTACTTGGTCTTGGACGTCCACGTGGCCCTGAACTGCCGTCCACCGCAGGCATGGCAGCGGACAAAGCTGCCGTCGGCGCGGAAGCTCTCCGGATGCGCTCGGGCGTAGTCGGCGAGGGAGTGCCCCTGGAGGAAGGTGCGGCCGTACTCGTCGACCTCCCGACCACCGCGGATGTAGAGGTAGATCACTGCCACGACGAACCCAAATGGGACCATTGGGAAAAGGATGCCGATGAGGTTTGAGTTCATGGAAAGTCTCTCGAGATTGGCGGGCGCACAGATCGCGGATGGCATGGGTTGGCACATGCGAGCTGTGCTCCGCCCTGCCGGGCGATGCCGGCATGTTTTGGGACGAGTGTTCCCATCACAGGCCGACGGGCCCGCGATCAGGACTTGCGTTGAAGCGGACTACCGCAGCACAGCGTGCTGCACCGGCCGCGCCGGCGGCGGCGGACCCTTCGGGCCCGGCGCGGTGGCATCGGCGGGTTTGGCGCCCGTCGTGGCCCCGCTGGCAAAGCGCGTCGCCAACAGGCGGTCGATGGCCGAACCATCCTGGCGGGTCAGGTTCGGCACGTAGCGGCTATAGACACGGAACAGCATCTCGGTGCTCGAGTGGCCGAGTTGTCGCGCGATCCACTCGGGAGCCTCGCCTGACGCAAGCCAGAGCGTGGCCGCCGTGTGCCGCATCTGGTACGGGCGGCGCGCCTTGAGGCCCAGATGTCGCAGCAACGGGGTCCAGACCCGGTCGGTAAAGTTCTTGTTGTCCAACGGCTTGCCCTCGCGGTTGCAGAAGACGTATTCACTCACAGCGCCGGTGGCTGCGTGCTGGCGTTGCAGCGCTTCGAAGACGACCTGGTTCATCTGGATGTCTCGTTGGCTGCTGTCGGTCTTGGTGTACTCGTCTTCGCCGAGCACGAAGGTTTCGCGGATGAGGATGAGGCGATGCTCGAAGTCGACGTACTTCCACTTCAGCCCGTGGGCTTCGCCGGTGCGCATGCCCGTGAGGAAACGGGTAGTGAAGTAGTCGTGGTAGTCGGCGCGAACGGCAGCGAGAAGCCGCTGAACCTCATCGAGGGTGAAGGGCTCGACATCGGTCTTGCGGATGCGCAGGGGCTTGAGCGAAACCGTGGGCGAGATGAACCCGTGGCGGTCAGCGGCATCGTTGAGGATCTGGCGCAGTGGCGCCAGGATGCCGTTGATGCGCTTGTTACTCATCTTCTCGCGGATCCGGCCGGGCAGCTCTGCGAGCTTGGCTCGGAACGCGAGGATGTCGGCCTTCGTGATGGTGCCTACGGGCTTATCGCCGAAGTGCGGGAGGAGGTGACCGTCGATGGTGGAGTTGAGAACCTTGATGTGCGAGCGGCGCCATTCAACTTGGTGCTCGGCAAGCCACTGACGGGTGTATTCGCCAAACGGCAGCGTGGCCAATTCTCCAGCCTCGGCGGCGGCTGGGACGGCCGCAGCGGCGTGCTGCGCCGCCGCGCTCGATGGAGCGAATCGCGCGGCCAATGCGCTACCCGGGAAGAACTCCGGATACGAAAACGTACCGTCGGAGATTGCCGACTTGACTCGTTGAACGACAGCGCCGGCTCGCTTCCGGTTATGAGGCGTGTCATCGAGTGCCGTCTGTTCGCGGCAGCGAACGCTTCGATATGTGAAGTCGATGACGAGCTTGCCAGTCTCCTTCCGTGTGGTCACCTTAGCCATGCGCCACCCCGCCGTTTGCCATCGGGATCCCCAGGCGGTCAATGCTGACCGTCAAGCGCATGTCGCGCTCGATGTTCTCCCACAAGTACAGGATCTTGCGACCACCAAAGGGGCGCACGTAGTGAGTGCCCTCAAGCAGCACACTATCCTTCATCCGCTCGCGAATCGTCCGGGCGTCGTACTTGATCTTGGCCGACAGCTCCTCGGTGGTCAGATACGTCTGGCTCATGCTACTCTCCATCGCAGTTGATTACTTGACTCATCAAACGCCACGTTTTCGCGGCAGCTGATGCAGATCATAGTCGTCAATCGATAAATTGCAAGTGCTTTTGACGCTTTTAATTATCAAACGCTGTCTTGAGGGATCTCGTGATTCGTTTCAGGCTCGCAGAGCAAATGGAGAAGAGGCAGTTCCTCGAGTCACGGCGCATCACCGTGCAAGAGGTGGCCGAGGCCACTGGCGTCAACCGCATGACGCTGTCGAAGATCCTGAATCACAAGGGTTACAGCACCGGCACCGACATCCTCGATCGACTCTGTGTCTACTTCGGCTGCCGAATCGAGGATCTAGTCGAGCACGTACCGGACTGAAGCGAAGGCAGAGTCGCCTGTTCATCGGAGCGCCGGCAATGCAGCGGCTGCGGTCGATCAATCGGAGAAGGTGTCCGGCAGCAGTCGGCCATAAAGCGACGTTCACTAGGGCGCTCGATACCAGACGGTCGTTGCCGCGCCCTACGTTTCTTGGAGAGAGGTCGCCGCTAGGAAACGCCGGTCAGCAGATGCGGTGCGGTCCGTGTTGCCGCACGCCGAAATCGTGACGGCGTGACACCCATGTGATCACGAAAGAAACGCGAAAAGTTGCCCGGCGTCGAGAAGCCCAAGTCCAGTGCGACGGAGGTCAAAGGCTCCTCCTGCTGAACCAGGCGACGCACCGCCTCCTCGACCCGGACGGCGCTCAGGAACACCTGAGGCGTGGTGTTCAATTGGTCCCGAAACAAGGCGAAGAAGTGGCCGCGTGACAGCCCCACCCGGGCGGCCACGTCTTCCGCTGTCGTCGCTTCACTCGCATGCTCGCGCATGAACGTGATGGCCGCACGCAACCTGTGGTCGAGCACCGGAGCCGTCGCGCTCAGGCCGCCGGCCTTGAGCGGTGTTTGCGATGAATCGATCGCAGCCAGCAGCAGGCGCTCGACTTCGCCGTCTATGTCCGCCTCGGGATGCTGCAGCGGCGACACGATCCGGTCGAGCACGTTCCAGCAGCTTTGCCGGACCGCTGCATCGATCGGGATGCTTGGCGACGCGAAGAAGAAAGGCCGGCCGCTGGCGGCACGCCGCTCGTCCAGCCACGGCTTGGAGATGTAGAGCACGAGGAACACCGCCGGCCCGCTGCGGTCAAGCAGCCGCGCATCGTGCGACTCGTACGAATTGGTGCCGAGCGCGAGCTGCTCTCCGTAGTGCACCACCTGCGATCCCACATGCGCCTCAACCCGCGCGCCGCCGAGCCAGAGCGCGAGCTGCGTTTCGGCGTGTGCATGCGCGACGAGATCGTCCCGCAGTTCCAGCACGACCGCCCGACCGAAAGCGCCCTCGTGCAAGGCATAGGTCTCAAGCATTTCCGTCTCCAGACTTCGCGGACCTTGGAGGGCCTCTCGACGGGTCTTGCGACCCGATCCTAGGGAAAGCACTTACGTCGCCATCTGACGTTGAGATAAGTCAACGAACGCCGCGATAAGCATCTTATCGCCCCCACTTCTAAAGTTCTTCCATCGATCGATGCCGCACCCCACGGCTCGTGGCACCCCCGGAAAACCAAGGAAGAGACATGCGAATTGCGACATTTGTTCTGAACGGAAAACGCGAGGTCGGCGTCGTTGCCAGCGACGGCAAGAGCGTCACCCCGCTGGCCTTCACCGCCGAAGAAGTGCGGCGTGGCGCGCAGGTGGTCCTCGAACGGGTCGTCGCCGGCAAGGCGCTGCCTGACACAGCCGGGTCGCCAGTGCAGATCAGCGACGTCAAGCTCGAAGCACCGCTGCCCCTGCCGCGCCGCAACGTCTGGTGCGTCGGCCGCAACTACCACGCGCACGCCAAGGAATTGTCCGCATCGGTGTTCAAGGACAACGACGCGAACCCCGAGTCTTGGCCCATCGTCTTCACCAAGGTGCCGGAGTGCGTGGTCGGCCCGTTCGACGACGTGCTGGTTCCCGTCGGCGTGTCGGACCAGATCGACTACGAGGCCGAACTGGCGGTCGTCATCGGCACCGGCGGCAAGAACATCGCGAAGGCCGATGCCTTGAAGCATGTCTTCGGCTACACGGTGGTGAACGACGTGACCGCGCGCGATGTGCAGATGCGCCATCAGCAGTGGGACATGGGCAAGTCGTTCGACACTTTCTGCCCGATGGGACCCTGGATCGTTACCGCCGATGAGTTTGACGGCACTAAGACCCGGGTGCGTTGCTGGGTCAACGGCGAGCTGCGACAGGACGGCCCGACCGAGAACATGATCTTCGACGTCCCGACGTTGATCGAGACCATCTCGCGCGGCATCACGCTGTATCCGGGCGACGTGATCGCCACCGGCACACCGGCCGGCGTCGGCATGGGCATGAAGCCGCCGCGCTACCTGAAGTCGGGTGACGTCGTCAAAGTCGAGATCGACGGCCTCGGTGCCATCGAGAACAAGTTCGTCTGAATCGCCGCCATGACGACCCAACTCATTCAAGGCCTGGCCGTCGAGATCGACGGTGAAGGTGACGCACTGCTGTGCATCCACGGGCTCGGCGGTTCGTCCAACACCTGGACGCCGCTGATGGAAGCCTTCGAAGGCTTCAGGGTGATCCGCCCCGACCTGCCGGGCAGCGCCCGATCGGCCGTTCCGGCGGAAAGGCTCTCCATCGACGTGTACGTGGCGGCCCTGGAGCGCCTGCTGGTAGACCTGAACATCGAGACGGTTCACCTCGCTGCCCACTCACTCGGCACGGTCGTGGCGCAGCACTTCGCCGTGCGCAACCCGGGCAAGGTGAAGTCGCTGGCCCTGTTCGGCCCGCTGGTGGCGCCACCCGAGGCGGCGCGGCCGAACATCGTGGCTCGGGCCAAGCTGGCGCGTACCGGCGCAGCGGCGATGCAGGAGATCGCCGATGCCATCGTGAAGAGTGCAACGAGCAAGGAGACCAAGGCGCAGCAGCCGGCCGTCATCGCGCTCGTCCGTGAGAGTGTGATGCGCCAGCCGCCCGAAGGCTACGCGCAGAGCTGCGAAGCGCTGGCCGAAGCGCAATCGGCGGCGATCGAACAAATCCGCGTCCCGACGCTGCTCGTGACCGGCGACCAGGACGGCGTTGCACCCGTCGCTAACGTCTCTTTGATGAACCAACGCATCTACGGGAGTCGCCTTGCCGTGTTCGAAGGCTGCGGTCACTGGACCACCTTTGAGAAGCCGCAGGCGTGCATGCAGGAGTTGCAGAAGTTCCACGCAAGCAATCGCTAGTTGTCCCTCAGCTTTCCAGCCCTCCCCACTGTTCCACCCACAAACGGCCTTCGAGCAAGGCCGCAGGAGACCTGTCATGTCCAAAATTGCATTCACCAACGTCAACATCTTCGACGGCAGCGGCGAAGACACCTTCAAAGGCGAGGTGCTCGTCGAGGACAAGCGCATCGTCGATGTCGTGCGCGCTCCGAAGCACGTCAACACCGACGGCGCCCGTGTCATCGACGGCAAAGGCCGCTTCCTGATGCCGGGCATGACGGAGGCCCACACACATTTCTCGTGGAACGACCAGCCTTCGCTCGCGGCCATCCAGTTCATGCCGCCCGAAGAGCACATCCTGTGGTGCGTGCGTGTGGCCAAGCGCTACCTCGACATGGGTTGGACCTCGGCGATCGGCGCCGCCGCCGCCAAGCCTCGCCTGGACGTGGTGCTGCGCAACGCCATCGAAGCCGGCGAATTCCCGGGCCCGCGCTACCTGGCCGGCAGCCAGGAGATCACCACCATTGGCGCGCTGGGCGACAACACGCTGCCGCACATGCAGTTCGAAGAGTTGAGCTTCGGCAGCGTCTGCAGCGGTCCGGAAGAGATTCGGAAATCGGCCCGTACCTTCATCAAGTATGGCGTTGACCACCTGAAGATCAACCTGTCAGGCGAGTACATCGCCGGCATCGCTGCCGAGCAGTCGCCGTTCGCCGAAGACGAGATCGCCATGCTCGCGAGCGAAGCCAAGCGCTACGGTAAGCGCATGGCCGCTCACGCGCGCTCGTGCGAGTCGGTCAAGCAGTGCGTGCGGCACGGCATCGAGATGGTCTACCACGCGAGCTTCGCGGACGAGGAAGCACTCGACATGCTGGAAGCGAACAAGGACAAGCACTTCGTCGCTCCTGGCATCGGCTGGCTGGTGCGGACCAACTTCAACGCGTCGGAGTACGGCATCACGCCGGCCATTGCCGAGAAGATGGGCTACAAGCGCGAACTGGAAATCGCCTCCGAGTCGCTGCGCAAGATGCACAAGCGCGGCATCCGCATCCTGCCGGGTGGCGACTACGGTTTCGCGTGGATGCCGCACGGCACGAACGCGAATGACCTGCAGTATTTCGTTGACTACATCGGCATGACCCCTGCTCAGGCTCTGCGTGCTGCCACGAAGCTCGGCGGTGAAATCATGCAGCGCCCGAACGAACTGGGTATGCTGCGCCCGGGCTATCTGGCCGACATCGTGCTCGTCGACGGCAACCCCCTGTTGAACCTGGCGCTGTTGACGGACCCGGCCAAGATTCAACTGGTGATGAAGGACGGCGCGATCCACAAGGATTGCTCAACGCCAGTGCC
>CAXTUM010000119.1:0-7446 GCA_964247205.1 uncultured Beijerinckiaceae bacterium | reverse complement strand
ACCTTGCGGTTCGTGGTCTTGAGCTTTTGGTTGACCGTGATGCCATGCGGCGTGACTGATATGCCCGCTTTTTCGAGATCCATGCCATCAACGGTCGGTTTGCGGCCTGTCGCGACAAGAATGTGGCTGCAATCGATGGTTTCATCCGCACCATTGACAGAAATCATGACTCTCAGCTTTTCACCCGAGCCTGACACGCTCTTGACTGTGATCCCGGTGCGGAAGACCACGCCATCACGCTCCAGCGCCAGCCGCACGAGTCGCGCGGCTTCCGGGTCCTCGCGCCCCAGCACAGCCTTCGGTTCCAGCACGGTCACCTCGGAGCCCAGCCGCGCATGGGCCTGCGCCATTTCCATGCCGATGGGACCAGCGCCCAGAACCGCCAGCCTTTGCGGTTTGCGGGTGAGATCGAACAGGCTCTCGTTGGTAAGATAAGGCGCCTTCTCGAGCCCGGGAATTGGCGGGATGGCCGGTGTCGAGCCCGTGGCGATCACGAATCGCCGCGCCCTGATCACCTGATCGCCGACCTGAACGGTCCGCTTGCCGATGAACCGCGCCTCTCCCCTGATCACCGTTGCACCCAGCGCCCGGAAGCGGTCCTCGCTGTCAACCGGTGCAATCGTGTCAATCACCTGCTTCACATGCGCATTCACCCGGTTGAAGGCCGGTTTGATCTCGACCGGGGCAAAGCCGAAATCCACGGCGTCCCGCATGCCAGCCGCATGCTTCGCCGCAGCGATCAGCGCTTTCGAGGGCACGCAGCCGACATTCAGGCAATCACCGCCCATGCGGTTCTTCTCGATCAGCACGACAGGCACCTGCATCATCGCGGCAGCCGCAGCCACCGAGAGACCAGCCGAGCCAGCGCCGATCACGCAAATGTCGGTTGTCAGGATATCAGGCAACAGGAGCTCCTTTCCGGCGGGCGAAGACGCGTTTGGCAATCACCGGAATGAGGGCGATAACGCCAAGCGCAGCAAAGGCAAGCAGCAGCTTGGGGCTGACCAGCGTCGAGACATCGATTGTCAGCTTGCAATCCGGCTGCCCCAGCGTCCTGCACGCTTCATAGACCGCCTTGCGCTCGTCCAGAACGCCATCAAGGCTGTTGGCGGCCAGCGTGAAGGCCATGGTGCCGGGCAGGATGCCGATGAATGTCGTCCAGACAAAGGTTTTCAGCGGCACGCCGACAATGGCGGGGGCAATATTGACCAGCGCGAAAGGGAAGAGAGGCACCAGCCGCAGGAACAGCATGTAGGAGGCTGCGTCGGCGCGCAGGCCCGCACTCATGCGGGCCACGCTTTCGCCCCCCCTGTTGCGCAACGCCTCGCCCAGCGACGACCGCGCCACCAGGAACAGGATTGTCGCGCCGGTTGTGGCAGAGAGCAGAACGGCGAGGCAGGCGATCCAGAACGGGAAAACCATGCCGCCCACAAGTGTCATGATCAGTGCGCCGGGAATCGAAAGCGCCGTGACGAGAACATAGATCGCCATGAAAGCGAGCAATGCGAGGGCGAAATGGTCAGTAACAAGAGCTTCGAGCCGCCCCTTGTTCATGGCCACGGCGTCAAGGCTCAGCCAGCGGTGTGCGCCAGTCGCGACAATGACGAGAGCAACGCCCGCAAGGACAATCAACGGCAGCCAGCGCCGGAGACTGGTGGGTGCCGCTGTTGGTGGGATTGCTTCGTTCACAAAATTCCCTGGATGCTGGAATATCAGCACCTTACAGGCACAGCGGCCTCACGTGAAACACCTGATTGATCACGGGCGCTCACAGGCGGTTGACTTTTGCGCCCTTCTCTATCAATGAAGCCGCTGAATTTTCCCGTCAGTTCCGGGCGATGTGGCTGTTGATCCAGCAAGCGTTGTCATTTGGGAGTGGCGAGACAGACGATTTTGGAGAACGACCGTGAAGCGGACCTATCAACCCAGCAAGCTCGTGCGCAAGCGCCGTCATGGTTTTCGCGCCCGCATGGCCACCAATGGCGGCGCCAAGGTGATCGCAGCCCGCCGGGCGCGCGGCCGCAAGCGTCTTTCGGCCTGATATCGTCCGGGCCGGTCTGGCTGCTTGAGAAAGCTGACAGCATGGAACGGCTCAAGAAACGGCGCGATTTCCTGAGGGTTCAAAAGGGCCGGCGTGTTCACACCGGCCTTTTTTCCGTTCAGGTGTTGCCGCAGGAATCCGAGACTGTATCCCGTGTCGGATTTACAGTTTCCAAGCGGGTCAGCCTTTCCGCCGTCAAACGGAACCGTATTCGGCGCAGGTTGAAGGAAGCGATGCGAACCATGGACCACGGGGTTTCGGCCACAGGAACAGACTTTGTGATCGTCGCAAAGCTCGAGTCCCTGACCGCGCCGTTCTTCCGCATCACGTCAGATATCAAGAAGGCATTGCAGAAAGCAGTGCAGCCCAATCCAGTTGATCCATCCGCGCAACATCCGCGCGCGCCCTGATCCGCAAACGTCTGCGAAAGCGTCATGCAAAAAGAAAACGACAACACAAACCTGTTTCTGGCGATCGCGCTGTCGATCCTGGTCATCATCGGCTGGAATTATTTCTACGCCGGTCCGCAGGTCGAGAAGCAGCGGCAGGAAAAGCTGGCGCAGCAGACGACGCAGCCGACGGTTCCGCAGCCAGCGACAGGCGCAGGCACGCCAGTGGCTCCGACCTTGCCAGGCGCAGTTCCGACAGCTCCAGGCGCACCGGCCACAGGCCTGACGCGCGAGGCTGCGCTGGCCCAGTCGCCGCGTGTCACGATTGAAACACCGCGCCTCAAGGGCTCAATTGCGCTCAGGGGCGGACGGATCGACGATTTATCCCTGTCAGGGTACCGCGAGACGATCAAGCCCGACAGCGCCAATATCGTGCTGTTCTCGCCCTCGCAGGCGCCCCATCCCTATTACGCCGAATTCGGCTGGGTCGCGGGACAGGGTGTGACGTCGCCCGTGCCGACCAGCCAGACGGAATGGACCGCGAGCAGCACGAAGCTGACGCCGGAAACACCTGTGACGCTGACCTGGAACAACGGCCAGGGCCTGACCTTCAAGCGCCTGATCGGCGTGGACGCCAACTACATGTTCACGGTGACCGATACAGTGGAGAACGCGGGCGGAGCGCCCGTCGCGCTGTTCCCCTATGGTCTTGTGTCACGCCACGGCACGCCGGAGACAGCCGGCTTCTATATCCTGCATGAAGGCCTGATCGGCGTGCAGTCGGACAAGCTGCAGGAGGTGACCTACGCCGACCTCGTCAAGGCCAAGACAAAGGATTTCAAGGCAAACAAAGGCGGCTTTATCGGCATCACAGACAAATACTGGGCTGCCGCGCTGATCCCGGATCAGGCCAAGTCCCATGATGGCCGCTTCCTTGCCGGTACTATTGGCGCAACACCGACCTATCAGGCTGATGTGCTGCTGGCTGCCGAGACGATCAGTCCCGGCGCTTCAGCAACATCGGTCACGCGCCTGTTCGCCGGGGCCAAGGAAACCACGACCCTCGATAACTATCAGGCGCAGCTTGGTATCAAGAATTTCGACCTGATGATCGACTGGGGCATGTTTTATTTCATCACCAAGCCGCTCTTCAAGATGATGGACTGGATCTATCACCTTGTCGGCAATTTCGGCATCGCCATCCTGCTCGTCACGGTGATCATCAAGGGGCTGTTCTTCCCGCTCGCCAACAAGTCCTACACCTCGATGGCCAAGATGAAGGCCGTGCAGCCCGCGATGGCGGAACTGCAGGCGCGCTTCAAGGACGACAAGATGGCGCAGCAGAAGGCGTTGATGGAGCTCTACAAGAAAGAGAAGATCAACCCGCTGGCGGGCTGCTGGCCTGTTCTCTTGCAGATCCCGGTCTTCTTCGCGCTCTACAAGGTGCTGTTCGTCACCATTGAAATGCGTCACGCGCCGTTCTTCGGCTGGATCAAGGATCTGGCAGCGCCGGACCCGACATCCATCTTCAATCTCTTCGGCCTGATCCCCGTGACCCTGCCGCAGTTCCTGCTGGTCGGCGTCTGGCCCATCATCATGGGCATCACGATGTGGCTGCAGATGAAGATGAATCCGGAGCCGACGGACCCCACGCAGAAGATCATCTTCGGCTGGATGCCGCTGATCTTCACCTTCATGCTGGCGTCCTTCCCGGCTGGCCTCGTGATCTACTGGGCCTGGAACAACATCCTCTCGGTGTCGCAGCAGTATCTCATCATGAAGCGCCTCGGCGTGAAGGTAGAGCTGTGGGACAACATCCGCAGCATGTTCAGGAAGGCGACTGCCGCCAAGAGCTGAAATGGAGCCGGTGACATGCCAGCACCAGACCCGCTTGCTCTCCATCCCGTGCCGACCTGGCATGGGACGCGCTACCTCAAGGCCATCGTCAAAAACCCGCAGATCATCGTCGGCGACTACAGCTATTACGACGACAGCCGCGGCCCGGAGCATTTCGAGGCGCGCTGCGTGCGCTATCTCTTCGATTTCGTCGGCGACCGTCTGATCATCGGCAAGTTTGTGGCCATTGCGCAGGGCGCGCAGTTCATCATGAACGGGGCCAACCATCCGCTCAGCGGCTTCTCGACATTTCCCTTCTCGTCCTTCGAGGGCTGGAAGGAGAATGCGCCGGTGGAATGGCCCAACCGGGGCGACACGATCATCGGCAACGATGTCTGGATCGGCCGCGAGGCCGTGATCATGCCGGGCGTAACCATCGGTCATGGCGCGATCATCGGCAGCCATGCTGTGGTGGCGAAGGATGTGCCGCCCTACGCTGTCGCGGTGGGCAACCCGGCCAGCATCGCCAAGCGCCGGTTCAGCGATGATGTGATCGAGCAACTGCTCGCCACCGCATGGTGGGACTGGCCGCCCGACAAGATATCCCGGCATATACCGGCGATTGCGGGTGCGGATATCGTGGCGCTCACAGCAGCATCGGTAGGACCATGAGCGCGTCACGCATCAATATCCTGCTCGCGGCCCTGATGGGCGCTGCTGGTGTAGCGCTCTGGGCCATGGCGGCGCACCGCGCGGGCGGCGAGAGCCTGGTGACATCGGCGCAATTCCTGCTGATCCATGCCTGCGCGGTGCTGGGCCTGACGGCCTGCCGCAAGCAGCAGCTGGTTCATGGCCGGATCGCCAGTCTTGCTTCCGCCGTGCTGATCCTCGGCACTGTGTTGTTCTCGGGCGATATCGCGGCACGCGTGCTGATGGGCGGACATCTGTTCCCGATGGCGGCGCCGGTTGGCGGGAGTCTGCTGATTGCGGGCTGGCTGGTGGTGGCGGTTGCAGCTGTCTGGCGGCGTGCTGAGGGGTAAACTGGCGCTGGCATTGCGCGTCCCTCGAGGCTCCGCTCCGCTCCGCACCCCGGGATGAGGAAGAATGTGCAAGGCACGATGACCCTTATCCCGAGGTGCTCGCTCTTGCGAGCCTCGAAGGACGCACAATGCCGATGCAATTGATCGATCACGTCACCAAAACCGATTTGCCTTGATCCAGGCCGGGGTCCATGAGGGTCTGATGACAGCCCTTACCCAAAATATCTCTCTCGGCGACCAGATGGCGCGGCGCAATGCGTTGGTGCTGGCCATCGCCAGCGGCCTTGCCGGTGCGAATGCGACTGTCGTCTTCGCCACCAGCGGCATCGTCGGGCAATCACTGGCGACGCAAGCGGTCTGGGCGACGTTGCCTGCCTCCACCTTTGTCTTCGGCACCATGCTGGCGACGCTGCCCGTGGCTTTCGCGGCAAGACAGTTCGGGCGGCGCGCGGTGTTCATGGGCGGCAATATCGCCGGTGCTTTCGCGGGCATCCTCGCGGCGCTGGCGATCTATATCTCCTCCTTTGCCCTGTTTTGCTTCGCGACGGGTCTGGCAGGAGCCTATCAGGCTGTGGTGCAAAGCTACCGCTACGCTGCGGCGGATACTGCAACGCCGGCCTTCAAGCCTAAGGCCATCGCCTGGGTGCTTACCGGCGGCGTGGCGGCGGCGTTCATCGGTCCGCAGCTGGTGATCTGGACCAAGGAGATGATGCTGCCCTATCTTTTCATGGCGAGTTTCATGGGCCAGGCCGCCATCGCCATCGCCGCGATGTTCGCGACCAGCCGCTTCGAGGACCAGCCGGCGGAAGAGGTGAAGGGCGGCACGCAGCGTCCC
Organism: uncultured Beijerinckiaceae bacterium; assembly: GCA_964247205.1. Taxonomy (GTDB): domain Bacteria; phylum Pseudomonadota; class Alphaproteobacteria; order Rhizobiales; family Beijerinckiaceae; genus JADCCX01. Next base: position 1,305 of record CAXTUM010000119.1, on the reverse strand, counting down.
CTGTCCATGATCCTGCGCCAGCCCCGGCTGCTTGTCGCCATCCTGTGCGGAACCATGGCGCAGGCCCTGATGAATTTCGTCATGACGGCGGCGCCTTTGGCGATGATCCAGTGCGGGCACTCCATCGTGGATTCAACGCTGGGCATCCAGTGGCATGTCATCGCGATGTTCGGGCCGAGCTTCTACACCGGCACGCTCGTCCAAAGGTTCGGCAAGGAGCGCATGGTGATCGCCGGCATGCTGATCCTCATCGCCTGCGGCGCAGTCAGCCTGACGGGCATATCAGTGATGCATTTCTGGGTGGCGCTGATGCTGCTCGGCATCGGCTGGAACTTTGCCTATATTGGCGCGACTGCGATGGTCACGGACTGCCACACGCCTTCCGAGCGCGCCAAGGTGCAGGGCCTCAACGATTTCACCATTTTCGGTGTCACGACAGTGGGCTCGCTGCTGGCGGGGTATCTTCTCGCAACAGTGGGATGGGCCACGATCAACGCCGCCCTGATGCCGATTGCGCTGCTGTGCGTCGCCGCGATGATAGGCCTGATCATGACATCGCGGCCTTCGGCAGCCTCTGCGGCTTGAACGAAAGTCTGGAATCCACGCGAAAAGCCGCAAAAAAGCCAAATATGGGTTTGGCGTTGGCGTTTCCCTTTGCTACACGGCAGCCACCGGAAACGGGAGGAAGCGCGTCTGATCGCGGCCAATCCCCTTTGGAACCTGAAAAAACCAAGGGAAGACAACAATGACCGCACTGACGGTAATCATCCTACTGGGACTCACGTCCATCATCTACGGCGCATGGGCCTACTCCGACGTCATGAAGCGTGACGCGGGCAATGCGCGCATGCAGGAAATCTCCGGCGCTGTCGCCGAAGGCGCGCAGGCCTATCTCAAGCGCCAGTACATCACCATCGCAGGCGTCGGCATCGTGCTGCTCGTCGTGCTCTGGTATCTGCTGGGCCGCGAGGTCGCCATCGGCTTCCTCATCGGTTCGGTGCTGTCGGGCCTCGCGGGCTTCATCGGCATGAACGTCTCGGTGCGCGCCAACGTGCGCACGGCGCAGGCCGCGTCGCAGTCGCTGGCCGCCGGCCTCGATGTCGCCTTCAAGGCGGGCGCGGTCACCGGCATGCTGGTGGCTGGCCTGGCACTGCTGGGTGTCGCCGTCTATTACGGCATCCTCACCGGCATGATGGGTTATGCGCCCTCCAGCCGCACCGTCATCGATGCGCTTGTGGCTTTGGGCTTTGGCGCTTCGCTGATCTCGATCTTCGCCCGTCTGGGCGGCGGCATCTTCACCAAGGG
>CAXTUM010000118.1:0-7501 GCA_964247205.1 uncultured Beijerinckiaceae bacterium | reverse complement strand
GAGATCACGGCGGCGAAGGACCGTGTGCCGCTTGCTGCTCTGGACAAAGCCATTGCAGCAGCCGCTGCGCCGCGTGGTTTTCTGCGGGCCATCGAGCGCAAGCACGCCGACGGCCAGTTCGCGCTGATCGCCGAGATCAAGAAGGCAAGCCCCTCGAAAGGCCTGATCCGCGCGGATTTTGATCCACCAAGCCTTGCCAAAGCCTACGAGCACGGTGGTGCGGCCTGCCTCTCGGTGTTGACCGATTCGCCGTGGTTCCAGGGAGAGCCGCAGTATCTCTTGCAAGCTCATAACGCTGTCAAATTACCCTGTCTTCGCAAAGACTTCATGTATGATCCTTATCAGGTGCATGAAGCGCGGGCCTGGAATGCCGACTGCATTCTCGTGATCATGGCCGCTGTCGATGATGCCACCGCACGCGATCTGATCAAAACGGCGACAGCTCTTGGCATGGACAGCCTCGTGGAGGTGCATGACGCAGCCGAGATGAAGCGCGCCTTGCAACTCCCATCGCGCCTCATCGGCGTCAACAACCGCAATCTCCGGACATTCGAGACGCGGCTGGAGACGACCGAAGAACTGGCGGACATTCTCCCAAACGACCGTATTCTCGTGACGGAAAGCGGCATCTTCACTCATGCGGATTGCCTGCGCATGGCGAAGACCGGCGCCAAGACCTTCCTCGTGGGCGAAAGCCTCATGCGCCAGTCCGATGTGGCGACGGCCACGCAAGCGCTGCTGTTTGGCGAGAAAGCAGCGGCATGAGCGGACTAACGCACATCGATGACACCGGCGCTGCCGTGATGGTAGATGTGAGCGAAAAGGCCGTCACCAGCCGCACGGCGGTGGCCGAGGGTCATGTCGTCATGCAGCCTGCGACGCTGGACCTGATCCGGTCAGGCGGCGCGAAAAAGGGTGATGTGCTGGGTGTTGCGCGCATTGCGGGCATCATGGCGGCAAAAAAGACGCATGAACTGATCCCGCTCTGCCACCCGCTACTGCTGACCAAGGTGACGCTGGATCTCGCGTTTGATGATTCCCTTCCCGGTATCCACATCACGGCGACAGTGAAAGTCGGCGGGCAGACCGGCGTCGAAATGGAGGCGCTCACCGCCGTTTCAGTGGCCTGCCTTACGATCTACGACATGGCCAAGGCGGCGGACAAGGCCATGCGCATCGGCGGTATCCAGCTGCTGGAAAAGACCGGCGGCAAGAGCGGCGACTACCATCTGGAAAAGGCCACATGAGCAGGCTTCTGCCGGTGAAGGAAGCACTGGCGCGGTTGCTCGCCGCTGTTGACCGGCCCACTGCCGTCGAGACAATCCCCATAGACCGGGCAGTCAACCGTGTTCTGGCTGAGCCGCTGGTGGCGACACGCACACAGCCGCCCTTCTCCGCTTCCGCCATGGACGGCTACGCCGTGCGCGCTGCCGATCTCGCGGTTGGCAAGCCTCTGAAACTAATCGGAGAAAGTGCGGCCGGGCGCGGCTATCACAAGCCGCTCCATCCGGACGAAACCGTGCGCATTTTCACCGGCGCACCAGTGCCGGAAGGCGCAAATACGATCCTGATCCAGGAGAACGCTGACGCACAGGGCGACCAGATCACGCCCACGCAGACCGAGACGCCGGGCCGCTATGTCCGCAAGGCAGGCGCGGATTTCACGACGGGGCAGAGCTTCTTTGCCGCGGGATACCGCCTGCGCCCCAAGGATATGGCGCTGGCGGCGTCGCTCGGCATCGCCACAGCCAGTGTTCGCCGTCCTCCCCGCGTGGCGGTGCTGGCCACCGGCGACGAACTCGTAAACCCCGGCGAAATCCCCGGCCCGGACCAGATTATCGCGGCCAACCACCTCTCTGTTATGGCGCTGGCGGAAAAGGCTGGCGCGGAAGTGCGGTTTCTCGGTATCGCGCGGGACGATCTTGGCGTGCTTGCCTCATCCATCCAGACCGCACGCGAATGGCCCGCCGATATCCTCGTCACCATGGGCGGAGCCTCTGTTGGCGACCATGATCTGGTGCAGCAGGCGCTGGCGGTTGCGGGCATGGATCTGACGTTCTGGCGCATCGCCATGCGGCCGGGCAAGCCGCTGATGTTTGGCGCACTGGGCGAAACCCGTGTTCTCGGCCTGCCCGGCAATCCGGCCTCATCCGTGGTCTGCGCGCATCTGTTCCTGAAACCGCTGATCGCGGCATTTCTGGGACAACCGCAGCATGATCAGACCGAAACCGGGCGTCTCGGCAAGGATTTGCCCGCCAATGACCAGCGGCAGGATTATCTCCGCGCAACGCTTGCAATGGGCGGCGATGGCATCCCTGTGCTCACGCCGTTGTCGCAGCAGGACAGTTCGCTCACCCATGTGCTGGCCGAGGCCGAAGCGCTGGTGATCCGCGCGCCACATGCAGATGCGGCGAAGGCGGGGGATGCTTGCCCGTTTGTGCGGCTGGATTGAGCTCAAGACAACAGCACACTTGCAGAACGCAGCGGGAACATGTACACATGTTCATGATTTGTGCAAGCTGATTCGCCCTGATGTCAGCAGCCTGAGGAAAACCGATGCTCACACGCAAGCAAAGCGAATTGCTCAGGCTCATCAACGAGCGATTGCAGGAAACCGGCGTTCCGCCCTCCTTCGACGAGATGAAGGATGCGCTGGAGCTGAAATCCAAATCTGGCATTCATCGCCTTATCCTGGCGCTCGAGGAGCGCGGCTTCATCCGCCGTCTGCCCAACCGGGCCCGCGCGCTGGAAGTGATCCGCATGCCGGAATCGACCTCCCCCACTGCAAGGCCGGGCCGCCAGCGTTTCAGCCCCAGCGTGGTCGAGGGCGGTCTTGGCAAATCGCGCCCGCAGGCGGTCAACGAGGATGAAATCCGTTCTGTGACCATTCCTGTGATGGGCCGCATCGCTGCGGGTACGCCCATTTCTGCGCTGCAGACCCAGAGTCATTCCATCAATGTCTCGCCGGAATTCCTCTCGCATGGCGAGCATTTCGCGCTGGAAGTGCGGGGTGATTCCATGGTCGAGGCCGGGATTTTCGACGGTGACACGGTCATCGTCCGCAAACAGGAGAGCGCGGACAACGGCGACATCATCGTGGCGCTGATCGACGAGGAGGAAGCCACCCTCAAGCGCCTGCGCCGCCGCGGCAGTTCGATTGCACTTGAGGCAGCAAACCCGGCCTATGAAACGCGTGTGCTGGGGCCAAACCGGGTGCGGATTCAGGGCAAGCTTGTGAGTTTGCTCAGGCGGTATTGAGGCCGATCTTACGGCAGGATCATATCCGATCCGTCGTCCGTGGATTCCGCAGGCGTTTCAACCTGCGGAACCGGCACAGGAACTGCGCTCTGCCGCCGTGGCACCGGAGCAACCGCAACCTCCGGCCTGCCATACCACGGCTTCCAGTTTCCCGGTGGCCGGGCTTCAATCTGCTTGTAGCGATCCCCCTGCTGATACAACGTCAGGGATGCAGCATTGGCCAATCGCGCGCGATCAATCACAACGGTCGTTTTTGCGCAGAATTCGGGTGCGTTCAAGGACGTGATCACCAGCCGCGCCCGGTGGCAATCCTCCTCGAAAGCCTCGGGCTGCAGAACGAGCGCCACCGCCGAACCATCCGCCAGCATGCCCACACAACCCGAGCGGTCACACGCGGTCCCCGCCTTCAATGCCGGGTCATTGCCCTTGCGCAGGTCGCCGTCTGCTGACAGCCAGCGATCCACCGTGAAACGGCTGGTGCTGCGCCCCAGCATCCGCAAGGTGCCATCTGCGGCGCGAATGGCAACAATCTGCCCCTGCCGGTCAATGAACACATCGGGCGGAATGGTGCGCGCGGCAGAGACAGTCGCCACCACCATCGCCGCCAGTCCAGCCAGACGCAGTGGTGACCGCACCAGAATCAGCACGATGAATCCCGCTGTCATCCACAGCAAATCAGACATCGCAAAAGCCCGCACGCCGCGCACGGAGCCATCAATCAGCGCCACATACTGCGCCACCAGCAGCACCTTGTCGCTGCCAAGCCCCATGAGCTGCCAGATTGGACTGTCGAGCCCGAACGGCATGAGCAACGTACCGCCCACGGCAGCAGGCATAACCACGAAGGACACAAACGGGATCGCCAGCGCGTTGCCGATCAGGCCGTAAGGGTTCATGCGCTGGAAATGATAAGCCGCAAACGGCGCGGTGGCGAAGCTGGCGATCAGCGTGGTCATGATACTGCCACCCACAGCGATCAGAGCCTTGCGCAGGAAAATCCCGCCCCAGCCCGATGGTTCCGGCTTGTCGCGCTGCCGCGACAGCCACCATTCATGCGCTGAAATCATGGCGGCAACAGCGGCGAAGGACATCTGAAAACTCGGCCCCGCCATGGTTTCCGGCTCGCGCGCCAGCACGATCAGCGCCGCAATCGCGAGATTGCGCATGGAGAGCGCGGGCCGGTCGAAGAGCACGGCCCCCAGCAGCACCAGCGTCATGATCAGCGAGCGCTCGGTCGCCACCTCTGAGCCCGAGAAGATGCAATATGCGGTCGCCCCCAGCATCGCTAGCCCCGCCGCCCATTTCTTGATCGGATTACGCTCGGCCACGCCGGGAATCAACGCGAGGATCGCGCGCGCCAGCCAGAAGAAAACACCGGCTGCCAGCACCATATGGAGGCCCGAGATCGAGACGATGTGATACAGGCCAGAGGCCCTGAGATCGTCGTTGACCGTCTCCGTGATCAAGCCGCGCTTGCCCGTGACGAGCGCGGCGGACAATGCGCCCGCCTGTCCGCCAATGGCGCGGGCGATGCGGTTGGTCATGTCGGTGCGTGCATTGTCGATGGCGGCTGTCACGCGCAGGCCAAATGTCGCCTGTTGCGGTTGCGGCGATTGCGCGATGGGGCCAACCCAGCGGCCCACGGCACCAAGTCCCAGGAAATAGGCATCGCGGGCGAAATCATACCCGCCGGGAAACGCCGGCTGCGGCGGCGGCATCAGGCGCACCTGTCCTGCGATGTGATCGCCAGCGCGCGGCCCCGGACCCTTGAAGGTGGCGCGCAAACGTTGCGGATTGGTGACATGGAAAGCCGTGTCGAACTTCGTCACCACCAGCACCATGCGGCCACCGTTCGGCCCCGCATCCACGGTTTCAACGAAGGCGTTGAGTTTGGCAAAGACCGGACGGTCCAGCACGGGTGCAGCCGCCTGCATCGTCCGCAACGCCATCGCGGCAAAGCCGAGGAAAACGAAAGCAACGCCAACACACACGACAGGTGCAATCAACCGCGCCCGCACTCGCCAAGCAATTGCCAGCAAGCCTGTGGCCAATCCTAAGGCGGGCCAGGGCAACGGAACACCATCGGCCACCAGAAACAGCACCACGCCGCATCCCATGCAGACCGGCAGCCACAGGAAAAGCCGCCGGGCATCCATCTCGGCGAGAAACGCGGCTTTGAGGTCCAGCGCCTCACCTAGCGCCTGTCGCAACCGGCGCAGCCACAGCGCGGATGCGACGCCTCCGCCGGGCATTGCCACCGCTGCTGTTCTCGCCCGTTTGTCGGGATGCTTCTGCACCGTCACGCCACCCTTAACGCGCCTGAATTCCCATGCTACAGCGAAGCTCTTCGCGCGTCAGGATGCCGAATCCCGTGCAAAGCCCCTGAAAATTAAGGAAGTTTCTGATGCAGACGCCCGTGGTGACCCGCTTTGCTCCTTCGCCCACCGGCTTCCTGCACATCGGCGGCGGCCGCACCGCGCTGTTCAACTGGCTCTATGCCAAGCGTCACGGCGGCAAGATGCTGCTGCGCATCGAGGATACGGACCGCGAGCGCTCGACGCCCGAAGCTATCGACGCCATCATCGACGGCCTGAAGTGGCTGGGGCTGACCTGGGACGGCGAGCCGATCTACCAGTTCGCCCGCGCTGCACGTCACGCAGAGGTCGCGCGTGATCTCGTCGCGAAGGGCCATGCTTATCATTGCTATGCCACGCCGGAAGAATTGACCGAGATGCGAGAAAAGCTGAAGTCCGACGGCAAGCCGATGCGTTACGACGGCCGCTGGCGCGACCGCGACCCCGCCACCGCGCCCGCTGGTGTGAAGCCGGTAATCCGCCTGCGCGCGCCGCTTGAGGGCGAGACGGTGGTGGAGGATCAGGTACAGGGCAAGGTGACCTGGGCCAACAAGGATCTCGATGATCTCGTGCTGCTGCGCTCCGACGGAACGCCGACCTATATGTTGGCAGTTGTGGTGGATGATCACGACATGGGCGTGACCCATATAATCCGCGGGGATGATCATTTGACCAACGCCGCGCGCCAGACCCAGATCTATCAGGCCTGCGGCTGGAATGTGCCTGTCATGGCGCATATCCCGCTGATCCACGGGCCGGATGGCGCCAAACTCTCGAAGCGACACGGTGCGCTGGGTGTAGAGGCCTACCGCGCCATGGGGTATCTGCCAGCTGCCTTGCGCAACTATCTCGTCCGCCTAGGCTGGAGCCACGGCGATCAGGAAATCTTCTCGACCGAGGAGATGAGCCAGTTGTTCGACCTCAGGAACGTCGGCCGCTCCGCCGCGCGCTTCGATTTCGCCAAGCTGTCCAATCTCAACGGCCTCTACATGCGGGCTGCAAATGATGCGGCGCTGCTCGCGGCGCTGGAGGAATTGCTTCCCAATGTCGAGGGCGGTGCAGAATTCGCGAAGGCGCTGGACGCCAGCGGGCGCAAGACCCTGCTCGCCATGATGCCGGGGCTCAAGGAGCGCGCCAAGACGCTGATGGAACTCATGGATGGCGCGAAGTTCCTGTTTGCGAAGCGTCCTCTCAAAATGGATGAGAAAGCCGCCGCCCTGCTCGACAGCGACGGCCGGCAACGGCTGGCCGATGTGGTGAAGGCGCTGGAAAGCGTGACGACTTGGGATGTGGCCTCGACAGAAGCCGCCGTGCGGCAGCTGTCTGAAACATCTGGCGCCAAGCTCGGCCAGCTGGCGCAGCCGTTGCGCGCAGCGCTGACCGGACATGCGACATCGCCGGGAATTTTTGACGTTCTGGCGGTGTTGGGACGTGAGGAAAGCCTCGGGCGGCTCAAAGATCAGCTGGGGGCTTGAGATGCCAAGTGCAAAAACGCTCGCCCGGGCCCGCGCGTTTCTTGACCGCGTGCCCATGGTCGATGGTCACAACGATCTGCCCTATGTGGTGCGCAAGCATCACAGCGCGCAGGGCGACATCGCGGCCTATGATCTTGCCCGCCCGCATCAGGAAACCGATACGGACATTCCGCGCCTGAAGCAGGGCCAGCTTTCGGCGCAGTTCTGGGCGGCGTTCTGCCCTACCAATGCCAAAGATCCCTCGCGATTCACTCTTGAGCTGATCCAGCTGATCCGCGCCATGAACGCGCAGCACCCTGATGTGTTCCTGCCAGCGCTGAAGGCATCCGACATCCGCCGGGCCAAGCGCTTGGGCAAGATCGCATCCTTCATCGCCGTGGAGAGCGGCATCGGGATCGGCGACCGGCTGGAGAT
>CAXTUM010000117.1:0-7553 GCA_964247205.1 uncultured Beijerinckiaceae bacterium | reverse complement strand
GCCGTGCGGACCAGGGCGACCGTGTCCTTGGGAAAGCAGGAGCCGCCGTAGCCGGGGCCGGGGAAGAGGAACTTCGAGCCGATCCGACCGTCCAGGCCGATGCCCTTGGCCACCTGCTGCACGTCGGCGCCGACCTTTTCGCACAGGTCGGCCATCTCGTTGATGAAGGTGATCTTCATGGCGAGAAAGGCGTTGCCCGCATATTTGATCAGCTCGGAAGTCCGGCGGTCCGTGAAGAGGAGCGGGGCCTGATTGAGGTAGAGCGGGCGGTAGATCTCGCGCATCACCTCGCGGGCCGGTTCGTCCTCGGCCCCGATCACGATGCGGTCCGGACGCTTGAAATCGGTGATGGCAGCGCCCTCGCGCAGGAACTCCGGGTTGGAAACCACCGAAAACCGGGCATCGGGCCTGGTTTCGCGGATGATCCGCTCCACCGCATCACCCGTGCCGACGGGAACCGTGGATTTGGTCACGATGACGGCATATCCCGTCAAAGCCTCCGCGATCTCGCGGGATGCGGCGTGCACATAGCTCAGATCAGCATGGCCATCGCCGCGTCGCGAGGGCGTGCCCACCGCGATGAAGATGGCATCGGCGCCCGCGATGGAACTGCCAAGATCGGTGGAGAAAGCCAGGCGTCCGCCCGCGACATTCTTGGACACAAGTTCGGCCAAGCCGGGCTCGAAGATCGGCATGATGCCCTGTTCCAGCCGCTCAATCTTCAAGGAATCCCTGTCGACGCAGATCACGTCATGGCCGAAATCGGCAAAGCAGGCGCCGGACACAAGGCCAACATATCCCGATCCAACCATCACGATGCGAGCCATGGGGCAATAAACTCCGTTCTGCCATCGCGCCTGAAAGAGAGGTGGTGAGGGCGGCGGCACCCTACTGGCTGTTCTTCAGAAAACAAGGGGAACTGCCGCAGCAGGAAAAAGGCCTATTGATCGCCGCCCGACATCAGCGCGGCATTGCCGCCTGCTGCAGCCGTATTGACCGTGACAGTCTGCTCCGTTGCGAAGCGAACGAGGTAATGCGGGCCGCCCGCCTTGGGTCCTGTGCCCGAAAGTCCGGAGCCGCCGAAAGGCTGCACGCCGACCACGGCGCCGATCATGTTGCGGTTCACATAGATATTGCCGACGGAGAGCCGCCCCGTGATGCGCTGGATCGTTTCCTCGATGCGGGAGTGAATGCCCAGGGTCAGGCCATAGCCCGTCGCGCCGATGGCATCGATAATTGCGTCCAGATCTTTCGCCCAGTAACGCACGATATGCAGCAACGGGCCAAAATGCTCCGCCGTCAGGTCCGCGACCTGATCAAGGCGGATAACATGGGGCGCAACATAAGTGCCATTGCCCACAGGTGTTGACCCAGCATAGACCACACGCTTCGCGGTCAACATGGCCGCGATATGCTCATCCAGCCGGGCTTTCGCGGCACCGTCGATCACCGGGCCGACATGCACCGAAAGATCACGCGGGTCGCCGATTTTCAGCTCGCGTGCCGCGCCGCATATCATCTCGATCATCTTGTCCGCGACATCTTCCTGCACGCACAGCAACCGCAGGGCAGAGCAGCGCTGACCGGCGGAGCGGAAGGCAGACATCACGACATCATCCGTCACCTGTTCCGGAAGGGCTGTCGCATCGACGATCATGGCATTGAGCCCGCCGGTCTCTGCTATCAGCGGCACGATGGGGCCGTCTTTTGCCGCCAGCGTCCGGTTGATGGCCCGTGCCGTACTGGTCGAGCCGGTAAAGGCAACGCCTGCTATTGCCGGATGGGCGACCAGAGATGCGCCGATGCTCCCACCGCCCAGAACGAGTTGCAGCGCATCCGAAGGGATTCCCGCCTCATGCGCCAGCCGGACGGCCTCAAAAGCGATCAACGGTGTTTGCGGCGCGGACTTGGCCACGACTGTATTGCCGGCGGCCAGTGCAGCGGCGATCTGGCCCAGGAAGATCGCCAGCGGGAAATTCCACGGCGCGATACAGACAAAAACGCCCCGACCACGCAAGATCAGATGGTTGTCCTCGCCGGTTGGTCCGGGCAAGGTGACCGGAGCGCCAAAGTGCTTGAGCGCCTCGGCGGCATAATAGCGGCAGAAATCCACGGCCTCGCGCAGTTCCGCCATGGCATCGTCAAGAGTCTTGCCTGCCTCGGATTGCAGCAGGGCGAGAAACAGCGGCGCACGGGCCTCCAGAAGATCAGCCAGCGTATCAAGCGCCAACGCACGGGTTGCAACCGGCGTGCGATCCCATTTGGCAAAAGCACGGGAGGCAGCCTCGACAGCCAACCTTGCGTCTGCTTCCGATGCTTCCACCCATTCACCGACAGGTTTGCCATCGATGGGTGAATGCAGCGCAATGGCTTTGCCGGTGCCCGCTTTGCCGCTGATAAGGGAACATGCGCGCTGAAGGCCCTTGGCATTGGCCTGCGCTACCGTGCTGGCCAATGCCGAAAGGCTCTTTCCATCACCAAACTCCAAACCTGAAGAATTGCGCCGTTCGGCCCCGAACAGAGCCACGGGCAGGGCAATGGCCGCATTCGCCGCAGCCTCGGCTGCACCGACCCTTGCGGCAGGGCGCACCAGCAGAGCGGACACCGGAACCGACGGATCACCCGCCACGCTCACGAACGAGGAATTCGCGCCGTTCTCCAGCAATCTGCGCACAAGGTAGGCCAGCAGGTCCTGATGACCGCCAACGGGCGCATAGGTGCGGCAGGCAAAGCGGTTGTCTTCCGCCAGCAGTGCCTTGTAGCTGGCGTCGCCCATGCCGTGCAGGCGCTGGAACTCGTAGCCTTCGGGTCCGCCGGCGATCTCGCTGATCGTGGCGATGGTCAGCGCATTGTGCGTGGCGAACTGCGGATAGATCAATGGCCGCAGATCAAGCATCTGCCGGGCGCAGGCCACATAGTTCAGGTCAGTCATCGCCTTGCGGGTGAAGACCGGGTAGCCCGCGAGGCCGCGCTCCTGCGCGCGCTTGACCTCGGTGTCCCAGTAGGCGCCTTTCACCAGCCTCACCATGAAGCGCCTGTCGTGGGCGCGTGCGAGAGCGGCCATGTGATCGATGACGGCGGCGGCGCGCTTCTGGTAGGCCTGGATTGCAATGCCAAAGCCATCCCAGCCCTCAAGCGACGGCGCTGCGATAACACGGTCGATGACATCAAGCGATAATTCCAGCCGGTCTGCTTCTTCCGCATCGATCGTGAAGTTGAGGTCGCTGGCTTTAGCCATTTCCGCGAGGCGAATGACCTTTGGCACAAGCTCCTTGATCACGCGGGCATGACTCACGGCCTCGTAGCGCGGATGCAGCGCAGAGAGCTTGACAGAAATGCCGGGACGCGCGGGGAGGGGCTCGTTGCCTGCCCGGCTGCCAATGACCGCAATCGCATCGGCGTAGGAGCGGAAATAGCGCTCGGCATCCTCAGCCGTGCGCGCGCCTTCCCCCAGCATATCGAAGGAATAGCGGAAAGCCCGCGCCGAGCCTGCACCGGCCTTGTCCAGCGCTTCACCGATGGTCTGCCCGAGGACGAAATGCGAACCCATGATCCGCATGGCCTGCCGTGTGGCGGTGCGGACAGCAGGCAGGCCGATGCGCTTGGCGACCAGGCCCAGCACGCTTTCGGGTGTCTCGCCCGGCTGGATGATGCGCGCGGTCATGCCCAGAGCCCAGGCGGAGGCGGATACCAGCAGCGAATCCGATTTTGACTTGTGGTGCTCGAAATCACCCTGCCCCAGCTTGTCCTCGATCAGGCGGTCGGCGGTGCCGGAATCAGGCACGCGCAGCAGCGCCTCCGCCAGCACCATGAGGGCGAGGCCTTCGCGGGTGGAGAGCGAATACTCCCGCAACACCTCTTCCACGCCGCCAATGCCGCCCGACGCCGAGCGGATCGCTTCAATCAGCCGCGTCGCGCGCTGATCGATGCGATGCTCCGCATTCAGCGGAAGCGCGGCCTGCTGCAGGAGGTCACGCGCAATCGCGCTATCGTCCGCAGCGTAGGATGCAGAAAAGGCGGCAAGGGACCGGGAAGAGGGCATGGCTGTCGCTCGCTTGACCATAACGGATCGTGATATCGACCAAGTTATCAGCACCAAAGCGAGATATCATGCGTCTATTTCAGCCAGAAATGGCGATTTTCACTATAAATTCGCCATTCTCCGGAGAATTTGACATCTACCGCCCGTACACGTCCTCAATGCGGACGATATCATCCTCGCCCGTGTAGGAGCCAATCTGCACCTCGATGATCTCCAGCGGGATCTTGCCGGGGTTCACCATGCGGTGCACGCAGCCCAGCGGCAAGTGGATGGCCTCGTTCTCGCGCACCATCGACACGCTCTTGTCGACAGTCACTTCCGCCGTGCCTTGAATCACCACCCAGTGCTCGGCGCGGTGGAAGTGCTTCTGCAGCGACAGCCTGCCGCCCGGCACCACGTGGATACGCTTGGCCTGAAAGCGCGGGCCGATATCAATGCGCTGATACCAGCCCCACGGGCGGAACATGCGGTTGTGCTCATCCGCCTCCTTGCGGCCATCAGCCCTGAGCGCAGCCACCAGTTCCTTGACCTCCCCGGAACGGGCGCGGGATGTGACCAGCACGGCGTCTTTCGTGGCGACGACGACCACATCATCCAGCCCGACCACAGTCGTCAGCGTGCCGTCACTCTGGACAAGGCTGCGCCGGACACCAATTGTCTTCACATCGCCCGAGATGACATTGCCTGCCTCATCCTGCGGTGAGGCTTCCCACAGCGCATCCCACGTGCCGATGTCGGACCAGTCGGAATTGTAGGGCGTGACGCCTGCCTTCTTCGTTTTTTCCATCACCGCGAAATCAATCGAGTTTTTTGGCGCCGACTTGAAGGCATCGGCATCTAGCCTGATGAAATCGGCGTCATGATTTCCCGAGTCATAGGCTTCCCTGGCGGCGGCAAGAATCGCCGGAACATGGGCTTCCAGCTCCGCCAGCATGACCCTGGCCTGAAACAGGAAATTGCCGCTGTTCCAGAGGTAGCCCCTGGCGATGTAACGGGCAGCGGTTTCGGCATCCGGTTTTTCCTTGAATTCCAGGAGCTGGAATGACGCCGTGCCGGCAATGATGTCCCCAGGCGCGATATAGCCGTAACCAGTAGCGGGTGCTGTCGGTTTGATCCCGAGAGTCATGATCCGTCCTGCGGCGGCACCACGCGCGGCTTCCCGGGCTGCTGCGCAGAAAGCACGGGTGTCATGGATGACGTGATCGGCGGCCAGGATCAGGCAGATCGCATCTGGTCCGCGCGTCGCAGCGAGATGGATCGCTCCCGTGGCGACAGCTGCAGCGGAATCCTGTCGGCTGGGTTCCAGGATAATATCGGCTTCAACGCCGATGGCCGCCAGTTGTTCGCCGATGAGAAAGCGGGAATCTGCGCTGGTGATGACCACGGGCTTGCCAAAACCCGTTTCGTCCCGGAATCGCGTCACCGTGCGCTGGAATGTCGACAATCCGCCCATCATGGGCAGGAGATGCTTGGGCATGGACTCGCGGGAGGCGGGCCAGAGTCGCGTTCCGGCGCCGCCGCACATGATGGTCGGGACAATGATCATGAAGAATCACCTCAGGCCGGGCATTAACCAGGAAATCTGTCTGGCTTTCCTTAATGCCAAGGCCATTCCGAAAGTTCCAGTCTTTTACCCGCGCATCTGTCTCAGGAAGGTCGCCAGGTTCCTGCGGCGAGGCAATATGGCCGTTGTCCAGCGGCAGTGGCCGCAGCACTCCACCCAGCACGATTGCTGGCGCATAACAGCAGCGAGCAGGATTACGCAGGCGAGAACGCCAGGAGCCCGCTTTTCTCCAGCCTGTCAGCATCGCTGATTCAGACGGTATCAGGGTGGTTATAAGCCCACCAGTTCGGACCACGGGACAAGGCGCACGCCTCTGCAGCTCGGCGGCAAGTTTTGCCAGGGCGAGCATACGCGTGTCAGCGCAGAGCAGCATCGCGGGGTTTCAGCCGGGCAATCTGGTCTGCCAGCGAACGCATGGCCTCCACCAGCATCGGTCCGCCACAGACTGTGAGGCGCTCCGGCAGGATGATGCGCCTCTCCGGCGGGAATAACGCGTTTATGGCCGGATGCAGGAGCATGGTGCTTCCCTGGTCCTCGGCGGAACTGCGGTCTGACGAAATGAGGATGGCATCGGGCCGCAACTTCACGATCCCCTCCAGCGTGAGGAATCCTCCGGCGGGCAAACCCAGATCATCGGCGGCGTTCACCAGACCGGCCTGCCGCAGCAGGTCGGATATCAGTGTCTCGCTGCCTGAGACCCAGCCCCGGCGCGACAGCGGCAAGACCCTCAGCCGTGATGACGATGTAACAGCCTTGAGCGCCGCTGATGCAGCATCAAGTTCGGCAACACGTTCCGCGGCTTTCTCCACTGCGCCCGTGATCACCCCGAAGCGCGTGATCTGCCGCTTCGTTTCCGCAAGCGTTAGGATGGTATCGAATTCCTCGAGCGGAACATTGCGGGCGCGGATGAATTCGCGCGTCGCGCGCTTGGTGAAGCGGTCGGCAACCACCAGATCGGGCTTCATCAGCATGATCTCCTCCGCCGTTCCCGACAGCACAGGGAGCCCTGCGGCCTTCGCCGCCATCATGGACAATACGGGGTCGCGGGCGAAGGGGCTGAGACCCATGATCTGTCCGGGCGAGGCCAGATCCAGCAGCAGCTGGTCCGTGCACATGTTGATGGAAATGATGCTTGCGGGGGGCGCAGACTGGGCCATGGCGAGCGCCGGTGCGAGCAGTGTCAGGACTGCAGAAATGGCTCCATGGCGAAGACGGCGCGTCACGCCAGCCCCCAGGGGATGACCAGATGCTCACCGTCCACGCTCTGGCGCAAGACCTGCACACCATAGACTTCGGCCAGCACCGCATCGGTCAGGATTTCGGCGGGTGTTCCCTGCGCCACGATCCGGCCCTCGTTCATCAGCACGATGGTGTCCGCCAGCCGGCTCGCCAGTGCGATGTCATGCGTCACGGCGACCACCAGCGCGCCACGGCGGCTTTCCGCCCTGAGGTCATTCATCACCGTGATCTGGTGACGCGGGTCAAGCGAGGCCGTGGGTTCGTCCGCCAGCAGGACAGGGGCCTCAACCGCCAGCACACGCGCCAGCATCACACGCGCCCGTTCGCCACCAGATAGCGCCATGATCGGGCGGTCGGCGAAGGCGCTGGTTTCCGTGCGGGCCATGGCGGTATCGATGGCGCGGGCATGGTCCGGCGTCAGGCGCGCGGGATCGGCGAGACCATGCGGAAAGCGCCCGAGCGCCACCACGTCGCGCGCGGTCAGCGGCCAATGCACCTGATGGCCCTGCGGCAAGTAGGCCACGCGCCGGGCGCGCTCGCTGCGGGAAAGAGCAGCCATTTGCGCGCCGTCCAGCGTGATGTGGCCATTTGCCGGAAGCAGCCCCGCCATGGCCTTGAGCAAGGTCGTCTTGCCTGCGCCGTTCGGGCCGATCAGGGCGGCGAAGCGGCCCTTTTCCAGCGACACTGAAGCGCCGGAAACGATCACGC
>CAXTUM010000116.1:0-7577 GCA_964247205.1 uncultured Beijerinckiaceae bacterium | reverse complement strand
GGCCTGCATGATGGCGTCGAGGCCACTGGCCAACGGTGTTCCGGCGGCGGCGATGCCTTTCCACCGGTCAGCCTGCGTCATTTCAGGCTGATCTGGCATGGCAGGCTTCACGCCATTGGGGAATGGCACCACGTTTTCAGGGATTACAGGCGGGTTTTTGCGGTCTTCCATCTCGCGCTGGATCACCTCGGGGGGGCGCTCGAATCCGGCCCTCGTGCCCAGCACCGACCGCAGCTTGATGATCACAAAGACCGCAAGGCCGAGGAAAACCAGCGTGAGGATGAGATCGTTTCCGCCTGACATGAATCGCATTCCGTTTGGGTTGGCGCGCGGCATCGCCTTGAATCAGCAAGCCTCACCGCGCATATGTGGGCGAGATGACTACCATCCGCCAGTCCCGCTCACAAGATTTGACCGCCGTGCGCCCAGTATCGCCCCTGTTTGGCCTGATCGCCTTCGCCGCATGGATCGCAGCGGAGATTTTGGCCTTCAATCTGGTCTCAAGCTGGACCGGCGGCAGCCTCGCATTCTTTCTCTTCATCATGAAAACGGTTCTCGGCTCGATTTTCGTCACCCGTGTGATCCGGCAGAAGCTGTCCAGCCTGTTGAAACGCGGCGGAGGAGGCTTTGTTCTGGATGGAACCAGGGCCACCGAGACGTGGCTCAAGGGCCTTGGTGCTTTCCTGATCATAATTCCCGGATTCATGGCCGGTGTTTTCGGGCTGGCACTGCTCACACCTTCTGTCAGACGCTGGTTTGTCCGTCGCAGCGGAAGGCGGATGCAGAACCCTCGCGAGATCGATCTCACGGCACAGGACTGGAAGGAAGTTCAGGATGCTTCGGCCAAGCGCATCCGCCGGCGAAAAACGCCTGATCCAGAGTGACTATTTTTTAGGCGATATGCTGCTAAAGCGCACGTTTGCGGGTGGGATTTGACCCGCTTTGTGGAAAATCGCCCAAAGACCATGCGTTGTGTCTAGTTTCTGACCAAACTCATCAGTGGCACGCATATTGCTGTCGTCCCCGTCAGTTGCACTCCGGGAGAACACACGTGTCATCAGCATTTCGTGACGCCTTCAGCAGCAAATACCGGTTATCGCGGACATCATGCGATTGTGGTCAGCATGCCAGTCAGACCGCCCATGATGCGGCTCAGCGCAAGGATATGCAGGATGCTCTCGGAAGCTCCGACATGCAGCTCCGGCGCGCGGTCGAGGGCGCGGTGATGCGCGCGCTCTTTCCGGCAGATTCCGAGCGGCGCAATTTTCTGAAAGCCGTCGGCGCATCAACCGCTTCCGCAGCGCTTGCCTCCCTGTTTCCCATCGCGACGGCAACCGATGCTTTCGCACAAGGCGCAGCGCCCGAAAAGAAAGACCTCAAGATCGGCTTTATCCCTATCACCTGCGCCACGCCGATCATCATGGCCTCACCCATGGGTTTTTATGAAAAGCAGGGCCTGAACGTCGAGGTCATCAAGACGGCGGGCTGGGCCGTGATTCGCGACAAGGCGATCAACAAGGAATATGACGCGGCGCATATGCTTGCCCCCATGCCGCTGGCGATTTCGCTGGGCATCGGCTCCAATCCGATCCCCTACACGATGCCTGCGGTCGAGAACATCAACGGCCAGGCCATCACGCTGGCGAACAAGCACAAGGACAAGCGCGATCCCAGGAGCTGGAAAGGCTTCAAGTTCGCCGTTCCCTTCGATTTCTCCATGCACAACTATCTGCTGCGTTATTATCTCGCGGAACATGGGCTCGATCCTGACACCGATGTGCAGATCCGTTCGGTACCGCCGCCCGAAATGGTCGCCAATCTCAGGGCCGACAACATTGATGGCTTCCTCGGGCCCGATCCGTTCAATCAGCGCGCGGTGTTCGACGGCGTCGGCTTCATCCACATCCTGTCCAAGGAGCTGTGGGACGGGCACCCCTGCTGCGCCTTCGCGGCATCCCGTGAGTTCGTCACCACGATGCCCAACACCTATGCCGCGCTGCTCAAGGCCATCATCGAGGCCACGGTCTTTGCGTCGAAGGCCGAGAACCGCAAATCCATCGCCACGGCGATCGCGCCGGCCAATTATCTGAACCAGCCCGAAACCGTTCTGGAGCAGATTCTCACCGGCACCTATGCCGATGGCCTGGGGCAGGTGAAACGCGATCCCAACCGTGTCAATTTCGATCCTATCCCGTGGGACAGCTTCGCGATCTGGATTTTGACCCAGATGAAGCGCTGGGGTCAGCTGAAGGGTGATGTTGATTACAAAGCCGTTGCCGACCAGATTTATCTGGCGACGGATGCCAGAAAGCTGATGAAGGAGATGGGGCTCGCGGTCCCGGAGGCAACAACCAAGACATTCTCCGTCATGGGCAAGCCGTTCGATCCGACGAAGCCGAACGAGTATATCGCCTCCTTCGCCATCAAGCGGACCTGAACCATGCGGACATGGCCGTTGCAGGCGCGGGCTTCGCTCGTTTCGCTTCTTATCCTCGTTGTGCTGGGGCTCGCCTGGCATATCGGCGTCAATTCAGGCGGAACGGGCGGTCAGGCAAATATCGATCCGGAATACGCCAAGCTCATCGGTGCCGCCGCCAACACCGGCAAGTCGGCCATGCCCGGCCCGCTCGATGTGCTGGCCAAGATCGGGCAGCACCTGAAGGAACCGTTCTACGACCGGGGCCCCAACGACAAGGGCATCGGCATCCAGCTGGCCTATTCCATCGGGCGCGTGCTGCTGGGCTATGGCATCGCCGTGCTGGTTGCCATTCCGCTGGGCTTTCTGATCGGCATGTCGCCGCTGATGAGCCGGGCGCTCGATCCCTTCATCCAGATCATGAAACCGGTCTCGCCGCTGGCATGGATGCCGCTGGCGCTCTACACCATCAAGGACAGCGCCATCTCGTCCATCTTCGTCATCTTCATCTGTTCGCTCTGGCCCATGCTGGTGAACACTGCCTTCGGTGTATCAAGCGTGCGCAAGGAATGGCTCAACGTGGCGCGCACGCTGGAGGTCGGCAGTTTTCGCCGGGCCTTCACGGTGATCCTGCCCGCCGCAGCCCCCACCATCCTCACCGGCATGCGCATCTCCATTGGCATCGCCTGGCTGGTGATTGTGGCGGCGGAGATGCTCGTGGGCGGCACCGGCATCGGGTATTTCGTCTGGAATGAGTGGAACAACCTCTCGATCACCAATGTGATCACCTCGATCATCGTCATCGGCCTCGTCGGCATGGTTCTCGACCAGATGCTGGCGCGGGTGGCCAAACTTGTGACCTATCCCGAGTGAATGTGATGCAAGAAGCAACGGATTCGCCCAAGTACATTTCCATCGAAGGCATCGCCCGGCATTTCGATGCGCCGGGCGGCGGCAAAACCACGGTTTTTGGCGATGTCTGGTTTCCCATCGCCAGGGGCGAGTTCGTCTGCATGATCGGCCATTCGGGCTGCGGCAAGACAACGGTGCTCAATATTCTGGCGGGGCTCGACCAGCCCGACGAAGGTGTCGCTGTCGTCGATGGCGAAGCGATCGAAGGCCCGTCGCTCAACCGCGCTGTCATCTTCCAGAGCCACGCCCTGCTGCCCTGGCGTTCGGTCCTTGGCAATGTCGCCTATGCCGTGTCGTCGAAATGGCGCGACTGGAGCCGGGCGAAGATCGAGGAGCACGCGAAGAAGTTTATCGCACTCGTCGGCCTGGCAGGCTCCGAGCTCAAGAAGCCGGCGCAGCTCTCGGGCGGCATGAAGCAGCGCGTCGGCATCGCCCGCGCGCTGTCTATCGAGCCCAAGATTCTGCTGATGGACGAGCCGTTTTCGGCGCTGGATGCGCTGACGCGCGGCAACCTGCAGGACGAGGTGCGCCGCATCTGCCTCGATACGGACCAGACCGTGTTCATGATCACCCATGACGTGGACGAAGCTATCTATCTCGCGGACAAGATCGTGCTGATGACCAACGGACCGCACGCCATGGTGGCCGAGATCGTGGCCAATCCCTTGCCCAAGGACAGGAGCCGCAACGAAGTGCACAAGCACCCGCATTATTATGCGCTGCGCAACCACCTGATTGATTTTCTCGTGACGCGATCCAAGACGTTCAAGGACGAAATCCCGGCGGATTATGACCGGCGCAAGCCGCCTGTGGTGCATCCCGTGGCGCAGCCGCTGCCTGTGCCGCCGAGCCATTCCAAGAGCCGCAACGCCGCCTGACGTTCAAGAAACAAACCAAGGAGACAAACAATGAAACGTTCGGACCTCACCGAAAAGATCCTCGATATCAAGCGCGAGAAGAGCTGGACCTGGAAGCACATCACCGACGAGATCGGCGGCATGGCGCCCGTATTGATCGTCAGCGCCTTGCTGGGCCAGATGAAGCTGGTGAAGCCTCTGGCCGCCAAGGCCGCCGCGCTCTTCGGCCTCAGCCCGAATGAAGAGAAGATGCTGAACGAAGTGCCGTATCGCGGCACCACAATGCCGCCGACAGATCCGCTGATCTATCGCTTCTACGAGATGGTGATGGTCAACGGTCCGGCCTGGAAAGCCCTGATCGAGGAGGAGTTCGGCGATGGCATCATGTCCGCCATCGATTTTGATTTCGACATGGAGCGTGTGGCCAATCCCAAGGGCGACCGGGTGAAATTCACGATGACCGGCAAGTTCCTGCCCTACAAATATTATGGCAACGAGCAGGGCATTCCCGACTACGGCTTCAAGGAAAGCTGAGGATCAGGCGGTTCCGGCGGCAGGATACGCGCTTCCCGGCTTGTCGGTGATCGGCAAGACGTGGTAGCGCGGCTGCCGAAACTCTTGCCCCACATACAAAGGACTACAGGATGTCGACCAATGGTAATGGCGCTGTCGGCGCCCCGCCCGCAGGCCCCGCGCTCAACGCGCTTGGCCAGTACATCAAGGATTTCTCGTTCGAGAACCCCAATGCGCCGCAGTCCCTTGGTCCGCAGCAGAACGGGCCGCAGATCAGCATTCAGGTCAATGTGAACGCCAAGCAGCTGGCGGAAACCGATTTCGAGGTCGAGATCAAGCTTGAGGGCGGCGCTGGCGAGGGCACTGGCACACTGTTCAAGTTTGACCTGACCTATTGCGGCATCTTCCGCGCCATCAATGTGCCGCAGGACCAGCTTGGGCCCGTCGTGATGATCGAGTGCCCGCGTTTGCTGTTCCCGTTCGCCCGCCAGATCATCGCCGATGCCGTGCGCAACGGCGGTTTCCCGCCGCTTTACATCGACCCGATCGACTTTGGCGCGCTCTATCAGCAGCGCATGCAGAGCGAGCAGGGCGCAGCCGTCAGCTAAAAATATTTATGTTCCGTTTGCAATCCAGCAAACTTGAGGACCGTACACAGGTGTGGTGAGCCGTCAGGGATTGACCCCCCGTTCCTCCCTGACAGGCTCCCGCCGTTGATTTTTGTCGGCGGTTGTCTTTAGACACTGGCGCTCGATCTCCCCCCGGGATCGGGCGCTTGTCATTTGCGCGCTTGCTTTTTCAGAGATTCTTCCGGATTGCGGAAAGTTTGCTGCGGAGGCCATCCATGCGCTTGACCCTGACGACATGGAATATCAATTCAGTGCGGCTGCGCATCGACCTGGTCGGGCGTTTCGTGGCGGATCACGCCCCCGATGTGCTGTGTTTGCAGGAAACCAAATGTCCGGACAGCGAGTTTCCGTTGGCCGCAGTCAAGGCCATGGGCTTCAGCCATTGGGCTTTCTCCGGGCAGAAGGGCTATAATGGCGTGTCGATTTTCTCGCGCTTTCCGCTGCTGGATATCGAAAAAGCCAGTTTTGGCGGCAAGGAAGAGGCCCGCCATATCGCTGCGATGCTGGGTGACGAAGCGGGGGCTGCGGCAGGGCTGACTGTTCATAATTTCTATGTTCCTGCCGGCGGCGACATTGCTGACCGCACCGTCAACCCGAAATTCGGCCACAAGCTCGACTTCCTGGGCGACATGACGAACTGGTCGGCGAAAGGCCGTGACAGCCGGAAAAAGAGCATTCTCGTGGGTGATCTCAATATCGCACCATACGAAACCGATGTCTGGAGTCACAAGGCGCTGCTCGATGTTGTCAGCCATACGCCGGTCGAGACCAGCGGGCTGGAGACCATGCGCCGCGAAGGCAACTGGACCGATGCGGTGCGCAAGCTGAAGCCCGAACCGGAGCGCGTCTATTCGTGGTGGAGCTATCGTTCGCCGGACTGGTCCGCCGCCGACAAGGGACGCAGGCTTGACCATGTCTGGAGCACGGCTGATCTGGAGGGAACCATCGCCAGCGCCCATGTCAGCCGCGATGTCAGAGGCTGGGAAAGGCCGTCGGATCATGCGCCGGTGACGGTCAAGCTGGAATTCTGACCGTGGTTGCCGGGCTTGTTCAATTCACTCACCGGTGACATACTTCTCACTGATCTGACAGTGCGGGATGCCGCACTGGTCCAATGCAGGTCGCCGGTGGCAAAGATCACCGAGTCAGGGAGGAACCGGGATGAAACATTGTCTTTCCATGGCCGCCAGCGGCCTTCTAGCCACTGCACTGATGGCGGGCACTGCCTTTGCGCAGGCCTTTCCATCGCGCACTGTGACAATAGTGGTGCCTTTTGCCGCTGGCGGCCCGACGGACATCATCGCCCGCGCCATCGCCGACCGCATGGGCGAGTCGCTGGGACAGAGCGTCATTGTCGAGAATGTGGCCGGCGCGGCTGGAACGACCGGCGCATTGCGCGTGGCCCGGGGTGACAAGGATGGGTACCAGCTTCTCATGGGGCCAATGAGCACCATGACATTCAGTCCGTCGCTTTATCCTGGTGTGGGGTTCGATCCGCTCAACAGCCTCGATCCCGTCGGCATCGTCGCTTCCGCACCAATCATGCTGGTGGTTGGCAAGGATGTGCCGGCCAGGACCATGGCTGAATTCCGGGCCTATGCCACAAGTACAGGCGCCAATCTCAAGAACGGCAATGCAGGTGTGGGCTCGACATCGCATCTGGCCTGCCTGCTGCTCAACCGCGAGTTCAAGATCGATCCGGTCATGGTGCCCTATCGCGGCACCGGCCCGGCTATCAACGATTTGCTGGCGGGGCAGATCAACTACATGTGTGATCAGGTGACGAGCCTGATGGGGCAGGTGCAAGGAGGGTCCATCACGCCTATCGCGGTGATGGCGCCGACGCGCTCGCCGGTGCTGCCCGATGTGCCGACAGCGGCGGAGGCCGGAGTTGCCGGTGTGGACATGCTGGTGTGGAATGCGATTTTTGCACCAAAAGGCACCCCAAAAGACGTCATCGCCAAGCTGAACGACGCCATCGTGAAGGGATTGGATACGCCTGCAGCGCGCGAGCGTTTCCGCCTGCTGGGGGCCGAAGCACCACCATCCGACATGCGCTCGCCCGAGGCGCTCGGCCGCATGCATGCGGCTGATCTGGCCAAATGGGGCGCACTGATCAAAGCCGCCGACATCAAGGTGGCGCAGTAACCGGGATGCTGGAGCCAATGAATCCCGCAGTTGAGGCGGCTGCGGAGAAGCCCAAGGCGCGCCGCGATGATCTGGTCGATCCCCGGCGCGACAAAGCCGGTG
>CAXTUM010000115.1:0-7610 GCA_964247205.1 uncultured Beijerinckiaceae bacterium | reverse complement strand
CCTCGCCCGGCAGGTCTTGGTGCAGGCCGCACCTCCAGCCGTGACAGCAACCGTGGCGGGCGTGGCCGCCGTTTCGGCTGAGGCTATCCCAGCCCGAACCACAAGGTCGCGATCCCCAGGAACGCGAAGAAGCCTATCACATCGGTAATCGTCGTCACCAGCGGTCCTGACGCGACCGCTGGATCGATGCCGAATTTCTCAAGTGTGAGCGGGATCACCACTCCTCCCAGAGCGGCGGCGCAGAGCGTCACGATGATCGCCAGCCCGATGACGAGGCCGATCTGGGCCGGGCCGTACCAGGCCATGGCCACCGCTGCCATGATCACGGCGAAGGCGATGCCGTTGAGCAGGCCGACAATGAGTTCGCGGCGCACCACGCGCATGGCATTGGCGCGGTCGATTTCCTTGGTCGCCAGCGCGCGCACGGCCACCGTCATGGATTGCGTGCCGGCATTGCCGCCCATGGACGCCACGATGGGCATCAGCACTGCCAGCGCCACCATGGATTTGAGCGAGTTCTCGAACAGCGCGATCACGCCCGATGCCAGGATAGCAGTCAGCAGATTGACGAAAAGCCAGGTGAAACGGCTCTTGGTGATGGTCCAGACCGTGTCGGAAATCTCTTCCCCGGCCTTGACGCCGCCCAGCGCCTTGATGTCGGCGTCGGCCTCTTCTTCCAGCAGATCAACGATGTCATCGAAGGTGAGCACACCCACAAGCCGCTCGGCTTCGTCAATAACCGGGATCGAAACGAGATTGTAGTCGCGGAAAAGGCGCGCCACCTCCTCCTGATCATCGGTGGCCTGCACGACATGCTCAGCCTCCTCCATGATCTCCTCGATCTTCGCAGGCCGCCGCGTGCGCAGCAGGCGGTCGAGCGCCACGCGTCCCACCAGCCTGTGAGCCGGATCGACGAGATAGAGATTGTAGAAGCGCTCGGGCAGATCGGCCGAGTCGCGCATGAAATCGATTGTCTTGCCCACCGTCCAGAACGGCGGGAGCGCAATGAACTCGGTCTGCATGCGCCGACCGGCCGAATCATCGGGGTAATCAAGGCTTTTGCGGAGAGAAACGCGCTCTTCTGCCGGAAGATTGTCGAGAACCTCCTGCCGGTCCTCATCCGTCAGATTCTCCAGGATGTAGACGGCGTCGTCCGAATCGAGATCCTTGACGCCTTCGGCAATGACATCGTTGGGAATCTCGTCGAGAATTTCCTCGCGGACGGCATCGTCAACCTCAGTTAGCGCGGCGAAGTCGAACTCGCGGCCCATGAGGGTAATGAATTTCGGCCGATCATCCGAATCGAGATGCTCCAGCAACGCGCCGACATCTGCTTCGTGCAGATCACCGCCCAGCGCTGTAACGGCACCGGAATCCTCGCGCGCGATGGCTTCAGCCACGCGCTCGACGAAAACAAGATTCACATCGCCTTCGTCATCGCGAAAAGCAATGTCACCCGCATCAATGGCAGGCTCACGAGCGGCGGTGTCTACCGTCTCTGACATGATCGCCCCGGGTTCGAGTGCGTGTGCTTGGGGATAGTAACGATAGAGCCTCGAAAAGCTCGCATGTCACGGGCCGTGAGGTTATGCAGCTTTTCATGACATTGAAAACCCGAAAAACACTTCTCTCACGCCGGACTTTGATGATCGGCAGCCTCGCGACGCTGGCTGCGCCCGAAGCGACGGCGTGGCAAGCGCTTTCCGCGCCTCTCGGCACATCGCGCATCCTGCCGGTTTCATGCCTTGGCGGTCCGCAATACGGGCGGAAAAGCTATGCGGCCACGCTGCCTCTGGCCGATGGCGAGGTGATCCTTACGTTCGATGACGGCCCCCTGCCCGCCACCACAAGCCCGGTGCTGGATGCCTTGGCGAAGGAGAACGTGCGGGCCACATTTTTCCTCATCGGACGCAACGCCAGGGCAAATCCGCAGATGGTGCAGCGCATAGTCAGTGCCGGTCACACACTGGCCAACCACACGATGAACCATCCCTGGACGATGAAACAGCGCAGCTTCGACGCCGGTGTGCGTGAGATCAACGAAGGGCAGGATGCGATTCAGCAGGCGGCGGGGCGCAGGATCGCACCGTTCTTCCGCTTTCCCGGCTTTGCCGACACGCCTGAACTGCTGGCGGAGCTGGCGCGCCGCAACAACGCCGTGTGGGGGACGGACCTGTGGGCCAGCGACTGGAATGTCATGTCACCCGATGCGCAACTGCACCTGCTCTACGCCCGTGTGCAGAGAGCGCGGAAGGGCATCATCCTGATGCACGACATCCGCACGCAGACTGCAGCGATGCTGCCGTCGTTCCTGAGCGCCCTGAAACAGGGCGGGTTCAGGGTGGTGCATGCGGTGGAGGGGTAAGGCCCAGCAAGGCGCGGAGTTCTTGCCGTTTCGCCTCCGGCAGATGGGCTGGTGATGGCAGGTAAAGGATGCGCCGCATCATGCCACTGGCTCCTGTTGCGCGCTCCGGTTCGTCGCCAATCACACGCATGCTGGTCGTACCGCGTGTCGCGTCGAACCCTCGCTCCATCAGCTTGCGCCGTAGCGCGTCGGGGTCTTCCGTGAGAACGGGCGTTACCCAGTAGGTCAGTTCCAGAGCTCGACTGCCGGGTGCATGCCTTCCTGGTACCGCGCCTAACAACGCTTCCGCCGCGCTCTTGCGCCGCGCAATGTCGGCAGGCGCGGCAAGACGTCTTGACATGAGAGCGACCATTGCATCCGGCGGTCTGTGGCGGAAGCGTTCCACAGGGGGGGACTGTCCAAAGCCGCGGGTCAGGCCGGTGATGGCGCGGTCCACATCGCCGCCAAAGAGTTTCAGTGTCCGGCATATCAATCCATACGGCAGCGGCTGCGACGCCGCCTTGAGCATGGCGTACTTGACGATGCGCTTGAAAAACCACCAGCGGCCGAGCTGCGGATACACTTCGATCTGCGACGCGAAAGCGTCCGCCAGCTGCTGATCGCGGATGACGGCGACCGCACCGCCCAGCGCTGTAAGGGTCTTGATGGGGCCGAAGCTGAAAAGGCTGACATCAGCCTCCGGAGACCCCCGGAATGCAGGCGACCAGCTCTGCGCGCAATCCTCGACGAGCAGCACACTTGATGACCGGAACGCCGCGAAGGACTGGAGGTCTACCCGGCTGCCGAAGAGATGCGCAATCAGGATCAGGCGCGTGCGATCCGAGAGTACAGCGGCGACCGCATCGACCGACGGGGCCAGAGTGTCCGGATCAACGTCCACCGCTCTGATCGTGAGGTCATGATGTCGCGCGATATCCTGCATGCCCGCGATGGTCACGGCACTCATGATGATTTCGGAACCGCCCGGCAGCCGAAGAGCTGAGAGCAGAGCGTCAAACGCAGTACGAACCGAAAGACAGGCTATAGCGCGCTGATCCGTCGGCCACGCGCGTTGAATCCCTCGCAAAAATTCGCCGGTGGGCGAGCGCGCCAGCGCACCCAGCGCGAAGGCCATGTCATGCCAGCCGATATCGATGTGATGACGGGCGTAGAGTCGCATGCAGCAGAATCATAGCTCATAGGCTCTGGAATGCCTATGGCTCAAGCTTCCGGGCAGCGAAGCTGGCGACGTGCGTGACCTGCAGCTGGTACAGGAGATTCCGGTTTCTCCCATGCCCATTGTGCTATCATGCATCTTCTAAGGCAGTTCTCAACGGGAGCGACACCATGAGCTTTTGGATCATTCTGGGACTTCTCGCAGCCGCAATCGGCTACCTGGTCTTCTCCTACAATGGCATGGTCGCCATGCGGCGGCGCGGTGATCAGGCCTTTGCCGACATCGATGTGCAGCTCAGGCAGCGGCATGACCTGATCCCCAATCTGATCGAGACTGTGAAAGGCTACGCTTCGCACGAGCGCGAAACCTTCGACGCCGTGATCAAGGCCCGGCAGGGCGCGGTCGCAGCGTCTGATCCGCAAGGCAAGGCGCAGGCGGAACAGGCGCTTTCCGGAGCCGTCGGCAAACTGCTGGCGCTTGCCGAGAGCTATCCTGACCTGAAGGCGAGCGCCAATTTCCAGTCGCTGCAGAGCGAGCTTGCCAATGTCGAGGACAAGCTTTCAGCTGCACGGCGGTTCTTCAACAATGCGGTCGGTGAATACAATACGTCGATCGAGTCGGTGCCAGCTGTCTTCTTCGCCAGCAAATTCGGGTTCCTGAAGCGTGATTTCTTCGATCTGGGAGAGGAATCGCGCTCGCAGCTGGGCGCACCGCCAGCCGTCAAGTTCTGAGCAGCGGTCAGGGGCCTCCCCATGGCTGAAGCTTTTGGCCTCTATACCCATATCAGAAACAACAGGATCCGCTCCGGGCTGTTGCTGACGGGCCTTTTTTTTCTGGCCTATCTCGCCAGTTTCGGCGTGTTCCTGATCGTTCTGGGCGGCAGCGGCGGGTCCATTGACCTGCGCGAAGCGGTGTCGATGTTCACCGGCGCTTTTCCTTTTGTCACGGCTGGCGTCGCGCTGTGGGTATTCCTGGGATTCAGGATCAATGTCTGGCTGATCGGCAGGGTTACGGGCGCAAGAAGCATCACGCGCGAGGAAAACCGGGAGCTTTATACTCTGCTGGAGAACCTCTGCATCTCGCGCGGCCTTCCCGTGCCGCGTCTCATGATCGTCGAGGATGATGCGCTCAACGCCTTCGCATCAGGCATCAGCCCGACACAATACACCGTGACGGTCACCCGCGGCCTGCTGAACACATTGACCAGGGCCGAGCTTGAAGCCGTTCTGGCGCATGAACTCACGCATATCCGCAACGGGGATGTGCGGATGATGGTCATCGCGGTGGTCATTGCCGGCGTTATTTCCTTTCTGGGCGAGGTGATGTTCCGGGGCATGCGGCTCGGCTCCATCCGCTCTTCGAACGACGACAGGAAGGGCGGCGGGGCGCTCGTCATCATCGGGCTTGTCATTCTTCTGGTGACCTGGCTGCTCGCGGCCGTGGTGCGGTTCTCCCTGTCGCGCTCGCGCGAATATCTGGCCGATGCGGGCGCCGTAGAGCTGACAAAGAACCCCGACGCCATGATCTCGGCGCTGCTCAAGATCGCCGGAAAAGCCGATCTCGACCACGTGCCGTCCGGCGTGATGGATATGTGTTTCGAGAATGATCCGGACGATTTCGGCGATGTGTTCTCCACGCACCCGTCTGTTGCCAAGCGCGTCCAGGCGTTGGTCCAGGCTGCCGGCGGGCGTGTTCCGGCGGAGCCACCGAAGCTCAGCGAAAGAAACGATCTGATCAATGTCGTCGAGACGCGCGGGCCATGGGCGCGCCGGGATCCGCTTCACTTGGACCGATAGGCATCGCCGCATCGGAAGAATGTGAGGCATAGCATCAAAAAGCCCCGTCAACTGCTTGACGAGGCTTTCTGATATTGGTGCGGCCAAATGGACTCGAACCATCACGGGTCTCCCCGCTACCACCTCAAGGTAGTGCGTCTACCAATTCCGCCATGGCCGCGAACTGAGGATGCAGCGGGGTAGCAAAGGGTTCCCCCCCTGACAAGCCCTTTCCGCAAGCTTTTCAAGGCTTCAGGAATCAGGACCGCAATGCTTCAGGAATCAAGACCGCTTGGGCGCTTGATAAGTTCGCGCACTTCCACCGCAATGCGATTGCCCTGCACGACCACGAGGCCGCGCGCCACGGGCAGATCATTGGCAAGAATCTCGACTTCGTCTTCTTCACCCGATTCCAGCTCGATCACCGCACCGCGTCCCATGCGGAGCAACTGGTGGATCGGCATCTTGGCGCGCCCGAGAACAACTGAAACCTCAACTGAAACCTTATCGAGTGTCGCCAATGTGCATGTCCTTGTACGGGCTTGTTTGAATCGTGATCGGATGTTGCCGAGGAGCCGTTGAGCGAAGTATCGGTGAACATGGTCAATGGCAGGTTAACATGCGGGATGATCTGACAACAAAGCTGCTGCCTGCCGCTGGGTCAGCGCCGGTGCAATGGGTGGTATCGGAAGGGCTGGTGGCCTATCCCGATGCCGTGGCCGAGATGGAGCGGCTGGCGGCAGCGATTGCCGAGGGGCGTGCCGCCGAGCGCATCTGGCTGGTGGAGCATCCTGCGCTCTACACATCCGGCACCAGCGCGCGAGCGGCTGACCTGCTCGACCGGCGCTTTCCCGTGTTCGACACAGGGCGAGGCGGGCAGTTCACCTATCATGGGCCGGGACAGCGCGTGGCCTATGTCATGCTCGATCTGGAGCGGCGGGCGAAAGACCTGCGTCGTTTCGTGGCGGCGCTGGAGGCCTGGATCATCAATGCGCTCGCCAGCTTCAGTGTGACGGCGGAGAGGCGGGAGGACCGCGTCGGCGTCTGGGTGAAACGCCCGGACAAGCCACCGGGCATCGACGGCGCTATGGCAGAGGACAAGATCGGCGCCATCGGCATCCGCGTGCGGCGCTGGGTGACGTTTCACGGGATATCGCTGAATGTGGAGCCGGACCTGTCGCATTTCAGCGGTATCGTGCCCTGCGGTGTGGCGGAACGGCATTTCGGTGTGACCAGCCTCGTCGATCTCGGATTGCCCGTGACCATGGCGGATGCGGATGCAGCTCTGAAAGCTGCATTCGTGGAGGTTTTCGGCGATATTGCCTGACTGCATCCAAAGGCTCAATCGCCGTGTATTTCCATCACAGCAACCGCTCTGGAGGATACATCATGGTCCGTCTCGCACTCGGCGCTGCCGCCGTTCTTCTCGCCCTCGCCACATTCCAGTCCGTCCGGGCGCAGGAACCGGCCTATGAAAGCTGGCCGCGCCTCGTGAACCCATTCGAGAGCACCAGCGGCGGCGGCGTGATGATCGACGGCTACAAGCCGGTGGTATCCGGCAACGCCTGCAACACGGATTTCTCCGTGAAAATGCCGGATGGCGCGACATTCCAGAACGAGATCACTTTCGACGCATTGCCCAAACAGGGCGGCATTCATTGCGCCAACGGCAAATGGCGCGCCAAGGATGGCAGCGCTACGGGCACAACGCCATTCGAGATGTTCATCAAGGACGGTGTGGTTCGGCGCTCGCCATAGCTTCGCTCAGGGCGTCCAGACCCACTTCTGCGCCTTGGCAGCCGTAGCCGGTGCCGCAATACCGGGCCGCATTTCCCCGAATTTGCGCATCTCGGCCACGCTTGCAGCGGGTAAACCCGCAGCCTCCGCCGCGCGGATCACATCATCCAGATACCCCGGCCTTGGCCGGCCCGTCTCGCCTGCCCTGCCCACGTAGACCAGCGCCCGGCGGATGCCTGCGGTCGAGATCACGGGCTGGTTCACCTTGCGGTAGAGCTTCGGAACATCCTCGAAACGGTCGAGTACAGGCACATCGGACAAAGCCAGCTCCCACAGCATGCCATGCACGTCACGGCGCGGATCGCGCACCACATTGGCATAACCGTCGGTCGAGATGATCCAGCGGTGGCGCGGCAGCCGCGCGAGGCCGACCGGTTTTGACGACGGACAGCGCTTTGCCATCGCGGTGACGTCCATGTTGGCGCCATAGGCGAAATAGAGCGGCATGTATCACCTTTCTCCTTCTCCCCTTGCGGGAGAAGGTGGCCTTCGCGTCAGCGAAGGTCGGATGAGGGGT
>CAXTUM010000114.1:0-7671 GCA_964247205.1 uncultured Beijerinckiaceae bacterium | reverse complement strand
ATGCGGGATCACCTGCACGGTCGCACCGAGATAATCGCCGCGCCGCTCCTTCGCGATGATCTCCTGATAGATGCGCCCCGTGGTGATATTGTCCATCTTGTTGGCGGAGCGCCCGGTGAAGCGCTCGTAATGGCCAAGATCAAGGTCCGTCTCCGCACCGTCATCTGTGACGAAGACCTCGCCGTGCTGATACGGCGACATCGTGCCGGGATCGACGTTGAGATAGGGATCGAGCTTTTTCAGCCTGATCGAATAGCCGCGCGCCTGCAGAACAGCGCCCAGCGCTGCTGCTCCGAGACCTTTACCAAGCGAGGAAACCACGCCACCGGTGATGAAAATATACCGTGCCATGGGATTCCACGTTTAGGGAGAGTCGGTCGATTCGGGTAGCGCAAAAAGCGCTGTGCACAGGCAAAAAAGAAAGGGCCGGTTTCCCGGCCCTCCCTCAAATACATTTGCCCTCAGTTCGAAGCAGGCGGGGCCGGTGCTGCGGGTGGCGCCGGAGGAGCGCTGCGCTGAATCTGGTTCAGCTGGTCCAGCACGCTCCCGCTCGGCGCTGCCGGTGCGCCTGGAACTGTCTGGCCCGCAGGCGCAACCTGATCGATGATCGAACGGGGAGCTGACGTGCGGCTGGCAATGATCGCCAGCGCCAGACTGGTGACGAAAAAAGCCGCGCCAAGCATCGCGGTCGAACGCGTCAGCACATTGGCTTGTCCGCGCCCCGTCAGGAAGCCCGAGGGACCCGAACCGCCGCCGCCGCCGATACCGAGGCCGCCCCCTTCGGAGCGCTGCAGCAGCACCACCACGGCCAAAGCCACGACGATGAGCAGGTGAACAACGATGAGAACTGTCTCCATGGGAGATATGACTTCCGCAAAAAACCTGAGATGGCACCGCACATAAGCGATGCCGCGCGAAATTGCCAGAGCCAGATTGTCATGACCGGAGAACAGAAGGTGCTGGCGGAGAAACAGGCTCGAGGAGGCCACTCTTGCCCATCCTCCGCCAGCGGTCCCGACGAAGTATCCAGGAGATGCGGCGGACCTGGATGCGATGTCGGGCGGGTGCAGGCTTTGTTGGCTGTTGCCACCGCGCCGCTCCCTTGCCGATATCGATAACGGTGCGCAACGCCCGGTAGCAACTAACGAACGTGGTGAACGAATGGTGACTTCGCCGTTAGGGTAAAGGTTTAAAGCTAACGGTGAGCGGCAAGATTACGCCGCGTCGGCGATCACGCGGTTCCGGCCGTCCTTCTTGGCGCGGTAAAGCGCCTCGTCCGCCCGTTTCAGCAGCGCATCCGCTGTCGTATGCCCGGCACGGAAGCCGGAAACACCCACAGAAACCGTCACGCTGATCGCTTTCTTGCCGCCATAGATCGGAAACGGCTGGCGCTCCACCTTCATGCGGATGCGTTCCGCCACGATCTGCGCGATATGCGGCTCTGTATCGGGCATCAGCACGATGAATTCCTCGCCCCCGGCGCGGCAGGCCATGTCGACGCCCCGGATCGCCTTCCTGATGCGGCCTGAAAAGTCCTTCAGCACCTCATCACCGGCATCATGGCCCCAGTTGTCGTTCACCTGCTTGAAGTGGTCGATATCGAGGATCATCAGCGAGAATGGTGTGCCTTTTGATGCACCCTCGTTGATCAGCTGCGTCAGATGGCTCTGCATGTAGCGGCGGTTGTTCAGACCGGTCAGCGGATCGACGATGGCGGCTTCCATCGACTGGGTCACGGCATTGCCGAGGCTGTCGATGTAGCGCTTGCGGCGCACCTGCGTGCGCACGCGCGCCAGCATCTCGTTGCGGTCCACCGGACGCGTCAGATAATCGTTAACACCGATCTCGAGCCCGCGAAGGATACGCTGCTCGTCGTCCAGATCCGCGATGATCAGCAGCGGCACCTTGCGCGTGCGCTCCATCGTCCTGATCTGGCTGCACAGGCGCAAACCGTCGAAATTGGCAAGGCCGAGACTGACCATCACGAGATCGTAGTTGCCTTCGGGCGCGCGGATCATCGCCTGCTGCGGATTGGTCTCGATCTCGACATTGTGGACCTGACCCAGCGCATTCGACAGCCGTTCAAACGATGTCGCACGGTCATCCACAATGAGAATCTTGCCGCCAAGCCCTGTATCCGCGAGCGCTGCGGTTGTGGGATCGCTGATGCCGACGTCGCGCGAGGCGCTGGCGCGGGTGCGCAGCTCATCCGTCAGCATCTTGAGGCGCACAAGGCTCTTGACGCGGGCCAGCAGCGCCACCTCATTGACCGGCTTCGTCAGAAAATCATCGGCGCCGGCCTCGAGGCCCTTCAGCCGATCAGCCGGCTGATCCAGCGCCGTCACCATGACGACTGGCAGGTGAGCTGTCTGCGGTGACTTCTTGAGGTGCTTGCACACCTCGAACCCGTCCATGCCCGGCATCATCACGTCGAGCAGCACAATATCACAATCGCCCCGCTCGCAGATCGCAATGGCATCGGGACCATTCGTGGCAGTGCGGACGTCGAAATATTCGGCCGTCAGCCGCACTTCCAGCAGCTTGATGTTCGGAAGCAGGTCATCAACGACCAGGACCCGTGCCGTCATTAGATATTCGCCCCCGCGAATTGCTGAACTGTCTCGAGAAATTTCGGGATCGAAATCGGCTTGGAGAGATACCCCTCGCAGCCCCCGTTGCGGATCCGCTCTTCGTCACCCTTCATGGCAAAGGCCGTGATGGCGATCACGGGAATGGATTTCAGTTCTGGATCATCCTTCAGCCATTTCGTCACATCAAGACCAGATATCTCCGGCAGCTGGATATCCATCAGGATCAGATCAGGCATGTGCGCGCGCGCCAGCGACAGCACCTCATGGCCGCTCTTCGTCTGCAGCACGCGGTACCCGCGCGCTTCAAGAAGATCGTTGAAGAGCTTCATGTTAAGCTCGTTGTCCTCGACGATCAGGACAGTTTTCGCCATTGTGCGGACCCATGGCGCGGAGCGACCGCGGCTTCTGATTCATTTGTGGCTTCAAGTGTTAACCGACAAGGGTTGACGAAAGGCAAAGGATGCAACGTTTGGGTGGTAATTCTCGCGTGGCGCGCGAAGATGCCGAGGCAATTGCCATTGCGGCGCTGGGTTTCATGGCATCCGACCCGGAAAGGCTCGGGCGTTTTCTCGCAATCACCGGCCTCGGACCGGAGAATCTGCGTGCTGCGGCGGGTGAACCAGGATTTCTGGGGCAGATTCTGGCACATGTCGCACAGGATGAATCGCTGCTTCTTGCCTTCGCCGCCAATACAGGCGAGCGCCCGGAGCGCGTCGGCGCGGCCCATCTGGTTCTTGCCGGACCGCAGCACGAGAGGGATTTTCCCTGACACCATGCAAACGTTCTGCCGCGATTGCCTTGTCTGGAGCGATAGCGAGCGCCGCTGCAACCGTTGCGGCAGCCCGCGTATCCTCCGGCATGCTGAACTCACTGAGCTGACCATCGCGCACATAGACTGCGATGCGTTCTATGCGGCGGTCGAAAAGCGCGACAATCCAGAACTCGCGGACAAGCCGGTGATCATCGGCGGCGGCAGGCGCGGCGTGGTGTCCACAGCATGCTACATAGCCCGAACCTACGGCGTGCGCTCCGCCATGCCGATGTTCAAGGCGCTGGACGCCTGCCCGCACGCAGTCGTGATCCGCCCGGATATGGAGAAATACAAGATCGCCGGGCGCGCCGTGCGCCAGATGATGCTTGCGCTGACTCCCCTCGTGGAGCCGATTTCCATTGACGAGGCCTTTCTCGATCTCACGGGTACGCAGCGCTTGCACAGCGCACCGCCGGTGGAGGTGCTGGCGCGTTTGGCGAGGGACGTCGTGAAAGAGGTGGGAATCACGGTTTCTGTGGGGCTCTCCCACAACAAGTTCCTCGCCAAGGTCGCCTCTGATCTCGACAAACCGAAGGGCTTTTCGGTGATCGGCAAGGCCGAGACGCTCGATTTTCTGGGGCCGAAGCCGGTCGGTCTGATCTGGGGCGTGGGCAAATCCATGCAGGAGCGTCTGGCACAGGATGGGATACGCACCATCGCCGATCTGCGCCAGCACGAGGAAAGCGGCCTTTTCCGGCGCCACGGAACGGAAGGCAGCCGGTTGTTCAGGCTGGCGCGCGGCATCGATACCCGCAGGGTGCAGCCGGAACGCGAAACAAAGAGCGTTTCCGCCGAGACCACCTTCGATCAGGATATACGCGATATGGAGACGCTGGTTCCGATCCTCTGGGAGCTTGCAGAGAAGGTGCACCGCCGCCTGAAAGCTCAGGATCTGGCGGGTGCGACGGTGACACTGAAATTGAAGACTGCCGACTTCAGGCTCATCACCCGTTCCCGGACAGGCGGCGAGTCCACACAGCTTGCCAAGCGCATCTTCGATCAGGCCAGGGAGCTTCTGACGCCGGAAGCACGCGGCAGAACTGCCTACCGGCTGATCGGGGTGGGTGTCACCGGTCTGACCGCAGCAAGCGAGGCTGACCGGGGCGATCTGCTGGACGAGCACCTGAAACGGGATGTGGCGACGGAAACGGCGATGGACGCCATACGCGCCAAATTCGGCAACAAGGCGGTGATCAGGGGCACCGCGATCAGCAGGCCGCACAAAGAAGGATAAGTTTCAAGCCGCCTTGCGCTCGTTGTCCTGCCGAACGCTCTCGTTCGCAGGAACCATCAGATCGAGCATGGCAGCTGCACGCACGGCTGACGGACCCTCCAGCGGATGCGAGAAAACATAGCCCTGCACGACATGGCAGTTGAGCTGGCGCAGCACCCTCACCTCTTCCATGAGTTCCGCACCTTCAGCCACGGTCGTCATGCCCAGGCCAAGGCCAAGCTCAATGATTCCCTTGAGCAGGTTTTTCCGCTCAGGATTGCGATGGACCCCCGCAATGAAACGGCGGTCAACCTTCAACTTGTCGAAAGGCAGCCGGTTGAGATAGCCCAGCGAGGAATAGCCCGTGCCAAAATCGTCCAGCGCCAGTTTGACTCCAAGCGCCTTGAGCCCGTCAAGCGCCTGGCGCACGCGCCCCTCCGCTTCCCGAAGGAATACACCTTCCGTGACCTCCAGCGTCAGGAATTCGGGCGGAAGCTCCGTCTCCATCAAGACCTGCTTCACATCACTCTCGAAATCGGATTGCCATATCTGTGCCGGAGATACATTCACTGCAATATCCCGAGCCGGATAACCCTGATCAATCCAGGATTTCATCTGGAAGCAGCTGGCGCGCAGCACATAAAGTCCAAGATCAGCGATCAACGACGAACTCTCGGCGACCGGGATGAAAACACCGGGTGGAATAAGGCCACGTTCAGGGTGCCGCCAGCGCAGGAGAGCTTCAAACCCGGCCACAGATCCCCGCTGAAGGTCGACCTGCGGTTGAAAGACCACATAAAGCTGGTCGTCGACGGCCAGCGCCCGGCGCAGATCACGCGCAATCGCTGATTTTTCCTGCACCGCTTCGGAAAGCGTTTGCGTGAAGAAACGGGCACACGAACGGCCGTCGTCCTTGGCATGGTAGAGGGCGAGATCGGCATTGCGCAAAAGCGTCTCCTGCCGCGATCCGTCCCGGGGAATCATGGCGATGCCGATGGATGTGCCGATCTGAACTTCGCCATGCCTGAGATGAACAGGCTGCATCATGAACCGCACCACTGTTTCAGCAGTGGAGGCCGTCGCGTCAACATCACTGTCGCGCAGCAGCACGGCGAATTCATCACCGCCAAGCCGGGCCAGAAAGGCGCTGGCTGGCAGTTGCCTCCGCAGGCTTTCTGCGGTCAGCACCAGAAGCTCATCGCCCGCCGCATGGCCAAGACTGTCATTGACCTCCTTGAAGCGATCAAGATCGAGCAGCAAAAGTGCTGCGGTGCTGCCAGATTGCAGGCTGCGGTCCAGTTCCCTGCGAAGCGTGCGTTGGAACAACGCGCGGTTTGCCAGACCTGTCAAAGGATCGAAATAGGCCAGCTTCTCCAGTTCGCGCTCGGCGCTCTTGCGCTCCGTGATATCCTGGATAGTGCCCGAAAAGCCGGTGATCCGCCCCTGATCATTGATATCCGCCTTGCTCGTCACGGTGAAATCAGCGAACCGTCCGTCCCCAAGACGGGCCCGGACATCGACGGCGCGCATATCCCCGGTGCGCATGACCTCGGCTTGCGCTTCAAGCACGCGCTCCTGACTTTCGTCCTCGTAGAGCGCCATCACGGCTTCGCGGGTGGTTTCAAAGGTGGCAGGATCATAGCCGAGCAACCCGAAGATCTCGGGCGACCATTGAACGTGACTTCCTCCGAGGCGATAGGACCAGTCTCCGATGCGGCCAATTGATTGAGCTTCTGCGAGAGATTGTGTGCGCGCCTTCAGATTGAGTTCGCTTTCGCGCGCCTGTGTCACATCCTGCACGATTCCGATGATGGCGGAAACATCGCCGTCGGAATTGCGCTCAAGGGCGACCTGCGATTTGAAATATCGCCGCCCGAATTGCGGATGATTGAACGGGCAGGCGAATTCAGCAGTCTGGTGCCCGCGAAACAGCGACCGGATGTACCGGACGAGATCTGGCCTGTCCTTTCGATCAATCCGTCCGAGAATTACTGACAAAGAAGGCAGGACATCCTTCTTTTCGAATCCGGAAATGGAAAAGAAATTCACGGACCAGTTGATCAGGCCTGTGCCTGTGTCAAAGCGCCAATGGCCCAGATCAGCAATGAATTCGGCGTGCTCGAGGGTGGATGTCGTCAGTGAGAGAAAGCTTGCGGCCTGCTCCTTTTCGGCTTCCAGAATCTTGTTCCGGATAGCGTTCTCCCTGAACACCTGAACGGCCCGGACCATGTCCCCGACCTCATCCTGCTTCGCGCCCGCAGGCAGCGGCGTTTCCACTTCCCCACTCGCGAGGTTGATCATCGACGTTGTCAGAGACTGAAGCGGCAGCGTCACATGCCGGCGGGTCATCCACATCAGAACTCCGACAGCCACGGCAAACATGACGAGAGACAGAACGATCTGCTGGTTTCGGGCGGATTGCAGTTCATCCGCCCGCATCATGAGCAGGCGGTGCAGTTCCTGACTGACGGCCTGCTGCCAATCCGTCATTGCACGCATGCTTTTCTGGATACCCGACGACAGTTCCTCGGCTGTCTGGTCAGACGACCATGCAAATTGCAGTCCTTGCAAATGAGTTGAATAGGAGCGCCCGGCCTGAACCACGGAGCCATCAGGTTTGCCGTCACGCGCATGGCGCATGGTCTTGTCGACCGCCGTTTCCAGGCGCTGGATCAGCGTTTGCACTGCCATCGTATGATGAAAAGCCTGCTGATAGGCTGGTCGGCCATTCTCCCGGGAAGCCTTGCTTATCTCGATATCTCTGAGCATTTCGAGATGTGCAGTCAGCATATCGGGTGACAGCACGACGAGCATGTCCATGTAGTAGTAGGTGTCGAGATCGGGATCGAGGATAAGTTCCGATACATCCCCGACCAGACGGATCATCCTCGAGAGCTCGTCCAGTCCTTCGCGGACATCAATGACGGAAACGCTGCGCTGCTCCACAAGCAATTCCAGGCGTTCGATCAACTCCCTGGTTTTTACCCCGATCTGGACATCATCGGCCCATGGCGAGAGAGCAGTGCGCAAACCGGCAATGCTTTGACGGAATTGCC